>JBQTHQ010000068.1:0-18504 GCA_052389695.1 Bacteroidota bacterium
CCCTTTGCGACTTTCTGTCGTAAAGGGTTTATCTTTGTACTAATGAGAAGAATAGCCACCTGCATACTAATTTTAATTTCAGTAAGAACTCTGGCCCAAAATTTAGTTCCGAATTGCTCTTTTGAAATCAATAATAATTGCCCAACAGGAACAAGCCAAATATCTTTTGCTGTACCCTGGACAAATTCAGTAGGTACCCCAGATTATTTTAACTCTTGCGGATCATCATTCGCTGGTACTCCAGCTAACTTTGTTGGTTACCAATATGCAAAAAAAGGTGTTGCTTATGCAGGATTCTACACATTTGTTTCTGGAAATGTGAGAGAATATATACAAGTGCAGTTAATAGATAGTTTAAAAAAAGACAGCTCTTATTGTGTTAAATTTTATGTAAGTTTGGCTAATCAAATGCGATATGCAAATAGTACAATAGGAGCTTATTTTTCAA
Organism: Bacteroidota bacterium; assembly: GCA_052389695.1. Taxonomy (GTDB): domain Bacteria; phylum Bacteroidota; class Bacteroidia; order 2-12-FULL-35-15; family 2-12-FULL-35-15; genus 2-12-FULL-35-15. The sequence goes on from JBQTHQ010000068.1 coordinate 449, forward strand.
AAACCCCTGTAAGCAACACAAAAGACACTTTACTACCATACATTCCTCAAATAAATAACACAGCAGCAAATCCATTAACTGATACTGCGGGTTGGACATTAGTTTCGGGGAATTTTATTGCTGCGGGTGGTGAACAATATATAACCATGGGCAATTTTAATACAAATGCCACCAGTGATACAACTTTTATAGGTGGTAGTGGTTTCGGAACTAATCATTCTTATTATTATATAGATAGTGTAACAGTAATGCTATGCAGTGATACAGCAATAAGTGTTAATGAAATTAATAATGAAGACTTTAAAATTTATTTATACCCCAACCCAAGTGATGGAAATATATTGCTTGAATACATATTTAAACAAAATGGAATACTTAATATTTATGATGTTACAGGAAAGCTAATTGAGGAATATGAATTGAACGCTAATAGAGGTGAACTGCAAATAAATACCAATTTGAGTAATGGCATTTATTTATACCAGGTAATTGTGAATGATAGAATTGTGAAGAGTGATAAGCTGGTGGTAATTAAGTAAAAGCCCACCCCTGCCCTCCCAAAGGGAGGGAGATACAATTATTATAAAACACAGTACTCAAAAGCCTCCCCTTGGGGGAGAGCCTGTCCTGAGCGTAGTCGAAGGATTAGGAGGGGCTTGGTGTTTATATGTATGATATAATTGTAAATAATAAAATCGTTAAAACCGATAAACTGGTTATTATTAAACAATAAACAACCGTTTGATAAACTGATGAACCCTTTGCGTATTTATTGCGTAAAGGGTTTTATCTTTGTACTAATGAAAAGAATAGTATATATCATCATTTTATTTTCAATCGAAGCAGGTGCCCAAAATTTAGTACCTAATCCAAGTTTTGAAATTTATACAAGTTGCCCTACTAACTATGGCCAAGTTTCTTTAGCAGTGCCTTGGGTTAATCCAAGTTCACTTGCTTCGCCAGATTATTTTAATAGTTGCGGTTCTCTTTCGGTAAATGTACCTAAAAATCAAGCTGGTTACCAGTACGCACGTACCGGTAGTGCTTATACTTTTGTAAGTGTTTATGCTACAAATTCTGATTATAGAGAATATATACAAGTTCTATTAGCAGATACTTTAAAAGTAGGAGAAGAATATTGTGTGAAATTTTATGTTTCTACATCAGATGAATTTACTTATGGTGCTGATGGCATAGGAGTATATTTTTCAGATACAGCAGTTTCTTCAATATCGGATGTTTTACCATTTACACCTCAAATAAGTAATCCTACAGGAAATATTATAACCGATACTATGAATTGGACAAAGATCAGCGGTAGTTTTACAGCATCAGGAGGAGAGAAATATATTACAATTGGAAATTTTAAAGATAAAATAAATACCAATGTAAGTATTATAAATAGCAGCGCGGCAAATGGAAATTTTGCAGGTTTTTATATAGATGATATATCAGTGATGCTTTGCATTGATACAGCAATAAGCGTGAATGAATTAAATGATAAGGAATTTAAAATTAATTTGTACCCAAACCCAAGTAATGGAAATATGCAGTTTGAATATTCGTTAAAACGAAATGAAGAAGGCGTGTTGATGATATATGATGTAGCAGGAAAATTGATGAGCCGTTATATGCTGAAGGATACTGATAATTATTTGAACATTAGCCCCGGACAACTAACAAATGGAATATACCTATATCATGTTGTAATAAATGGTAAAACGGTGAAAACAGATAAACTGGTAGTCATTGAATAATGTTGTAATTTTGTATCAGCAGAGCATATGAAAAAAGCAAATTACATAATAATTGGTATTTTGAGCATGGTTGTGAAATACTGCCATACTCAAAATTTGGTGCCAAATCCGAGTTTTGAAATTTTTAGCTCCTGTCCATCTGCAAATTTTATAAACTATGCTAACCCTTGGATAAGTCCAACAGCAGCTTCCCCGGATTATTATAATGTGTGTGGGGCATCTGGATTTGGTATACCATCCAATACACTTGGTTATCAATATCCTAAAGATGGTGTTGCGTACGCGGGATTATATACTTTTGGTACAGTAAATTATAATTACAGAGAGTATATTCAAGTCGAATTGATTGATAGTATAATGTACCCCAAAATTATAGAGAATATATACAAGCTTTATTAACAGATACTTTAAAAGTAGGAGAAGAATATTGTGTGAAATTTTATATCTCATCACCAAATGAATACAAATATGCTACTGATGGGATCGGAGCTTATTTTTCTGATACCGCAATTTTAACTTCCTCATTTGTTGTTCTACCTTTTACACCTCAAGTATATAATCCTTCGGGAAACATTATAACAGATACTATGAATTGGACAAAAGTGGGCGGTAGTTTTATAGCTGTGGGGGGAGAGAGATATATTATAATCGGCAATTTTAAGAATGATCTAACTACAAATACAAGTATTGTAAATGGTAGTGGTATGGTTCAAAACAATGGAGGTTTTTATATAGATGATGTTTCTGTAATGCTTTGCAGCGATACAGCAATAAGTGTGAGTGAAATTAATAATGAGAATTTTAAAATTAATTTGTATCCTAACCCAAGTAATGGCAATATACTGCTTAATTATACCATTAAACAAAATGGAATACTTAATATTTATGATGTAACGGGTAAGCTAATTGAAGAGCATGAATTGAGCGCTAACAGAAATGAACTGCAACTAACCACCAATTTGAATAACGGTATTTATTTGTACCATGTAATTATGAATGATAAAATTATGAAGAGTGGTAAGCTGGTGATAATTAAGTAAAAGCCCACCCCTGCCCTCCCAAAGGGAGGGAGATACAATTATTATAAAACACAATACTCAAAAGCCTCCCCTTGGGGGAGAGCCTGTCCTGAGCGTAGTCGAAGGATTAGGAGGGGCTTGGGTTATGCCGTGTTCCTCGTGGGATAGTATTCCGTCTAATGTTTTGGGTTATCATTTCTGAAGGGTGAGGCTTAGGAGAACCCCCTTTGTTTTTTTATATTTTCATAAGCCTGCTGTACTTTCTGAAATTTTTCCTTGGCAGCCTTTTGCACCTCATCCCCTAATGCAGCCACTTTATCAGGATGAAATTTTACCGCCATTCTGCGGTATGCTTTTTTAACTTCTTCATCTGTTGCCGATCGTTCTACTTCCAATATTTTATAATCACTGTCCACATCCCGGAAGTACATTGCTTTTAGGGAAGTAAAATCCGCGGCGCTAACACCCAAATAATTCGCGATCGTATGAATGGTATGTAATTCCAGTTCATGTACATGACCATCCGCTTTTGATATCCCAAATAAATAATGAATGATCTGCAAGCGTTCGGAATGCGGCATAAAATGTTTTATCTGGATACATACATCATGCAGTGGGATTTCCTGTTTCAGGATCTCTTTTAGCATTAGAATTTGGTGCTGAGCTTTAGATTCACCAAATTGTAGCGCCAGGAATTTTTTTACATAATCCAATTCGCTTTTAAGTGTTCTGCCATCGCTTTTCATTACTGCAGCTGAAAGTACAAGCAAGCTCGCAGCAAAATCACCTATATGCGGGGCAGCTCTTCCGGATGTGTAGTTACTACTGCTCTCTTTTACCGTTACACTTGCTGCATCAAATGCTGATCCTAATGCAAAACCGAGTACACCGCCTAAAGGACCACCTAATGCCCAGCCTAAACCGCCACCTAACCATTTACCAAATTTTACTTTTGCCATTTAATATATTTTTATGTTACCAAATTACAAAAAAAGCAGCCCCGGGTTCCGGGGCTGCTTTAATTTAGTTATGATCTTTATTATTATTCAATGATCAACATTTCCACACGTCTGTTCTTTTGACGGCCGGCTTCTGTTTTATTATCTGCAATTGGTTTTTTATGTCCGAACCATTCAACTTTAAATCTGTCAGCTGGTATGCCTTTGCTTACTATATATTTTTTTACTGCTTCAGCACGTTTTTGTGATAGCTTTAAATTGGTTGCAGGTTTACCTTGATTATCGGTATGCCCAGAAATTTTTAATCTCCAGTTTGGTTTTTTCGCCATTAAACCTGCTAGTTCATCCAATGAAGCAAATGATTCATCTTTAATAATATCTTTTGCCGTGGCAAATTCTAAATTATTAAATGCTTTTTTAAGCACTTCTGCTTCTTGTTGATTTAATTTTATTGCAACATCAGTTTCCTGCTCTTTTTTGAGCTTGTTGGAATCCGTATCCAGAACAATAAAGCGGAAATATTTATCTTTTACATCTCTCAATGCCCTCTTTGAAATACCTCCAACAGTCACTTTGATTTCATCAAGTAGTTCTGTATCCTCACCTTCCAATTTGAATAGTACAAATTCATCAGCAGGTAATTCATCAAAGCTAAAGCTGCCTTCTTTATTGGCAATTGTAGTGCGTAAAACATTCCCCTCCTTATCTATTAAAAATAATTTCTTTTCAGGACAACCATCATTACTTGCCGGTCCGGCTTTTTCAGGACATAAATCGATCTTATCTTTTACTCCGTCACCGTCTTTATCCGGACAACCTTTCAGATGAATTAATCCCGGTTCATCCGGACAATCATCTTCTTTATCAATGATCTTGTCACCATCTTTATCCGGGCAACCGTTAAATTCCGCCAATCCCGCATCATCCGGGCAAGCATCTTGCTTATCAATTACCTTATCGCCATCTTTATCGGGGCAGCCATTAAATTCAGGGGATCCCGGTTCTTCAGGACAAGCATCCACTTTATCTTCCACATGATCGCCATCCTTATCAGGACAACCCATAAATTCCCAGATACCCGGTATTTCTATACATTGGTCTTTTTTATCTGAGATACCATCCTTGTCTTTATCTTTTTTATGGCCATACATTATGGGTATCTTAAGCATTGCATAAGCATCAGCTCCATAAATATCACTTTTTGAGACCCAGGGTCCAAAGCTATTTGTTCCAACAATAAGTGGACCTATGCGCAAAGCAAGACCAACCTTGAAAATTCCGGTTACATCATACGCAATAGGAACAAATGTACCAAACCATTTATGATCCCAACGCGGAGTAATGCTAAACACAGTAATGTCATGTACTTTTTCGTGATCTTTTTTAATGCGTGGCGACCAGTATGTAGTGAAATTCGCATAAAAATCTTTCCAGATATTGTAATCAACCTGCAAACTAAAGGCGGTAGGTAAATTCATTTTATAATACTCGGTTCCGCTATTCATTGCAAAGTTCGCATCAAGGGTACTGTCAAAGTCATCAACGTTATCAACCTTATTAAAATCATTTAAGTTCCAGTAACCGATGTCTGCTGTAAAATTGTGGGAGTATTGCCCTTTTTTAAACTTCACATAACCAATATCTACAGCAGAAAGTCCTATACGTAATTTGTATTTATTTTTATCCTTGCGATACAAACCTGTTTCCCCATCCATATCATATTTATATTTAGCATATTCTGGTCGCCATTCGTAAACAAAACCGATATCAAAACCAAAAGAGGGTTTGGAAGATTGTTTAAAAATGGATAGCTTCTCAGGATCTTCGCCATCATAATTTGTAGAATGACCATAACTTACTTCTGAATGAAATAAGGAAAGTGTAGTATCGTTTGTAAGTTCATAATTTAAATCTTTTATATGCATATAGGCAGATTGTATACCTTGTAAATACTTAACTGTTGCCCCGGCCTTTAAAAAATGCACCCCTTCATCCTTAAATACATGTCCGTAGGTTAAACCATATTCGGCCCAGGTCATGGTTTGTATACTTAAATTCTGGTTGCTTATTTTTTTTAGCCATAAGGTAGAATCATCCAATTCATTATAAATTAAGTGTGCCATTTCCGGCTCTAAGCCATCAACAGTAAATAAAGTGCGCACTTTCCATTTTAATGCAAATGCGTTTTTAGCATTAATGGTTACCATAACTGATGGCAAATAAAATTGGTTGGATAAATAGATGGATTTGTTGGGGCTTTGTAAATTCTTTTTTTGGCTTAAATAATTATCAGCAAATGCGGTGTCTTTAAAAGCGGGATAATCTCCTGTGAACATTCCTCCAGAATGTTTTAAGGCACTTCGTTTTAAACCTATATAATTATTATAGAGGCTAAAGCTGGCGCCAATAAGTGTTATATCCACTTTATAACGGCTATCTACGACAGCTGCGGGGTTAAGATCAGTACCCGTTATGCCGGAATAATTACTATTGATATACCCCAGAAAGTCCTGTGCACTTGCTGTAAATGAAATACTAATTACAACAAGAATTGAAAGTAGAAGTTTTCTCATTTTTACAATGATAGATTAGTATATAAAAATAGTCAATTTTTGGGAAATCGAGATTTATACCGATTACCAATATAGTATAGTATAACAAAATGCACTATTTATATTGTGTATCGGCATAACCATTGTGAAAATATAAAATATCTGAAAGGATATTTTATATTAACAATTGGTTATTGCAACTGATATACGTAAATACTATTATCAAGGCTTCCGGTAATCAGATTAAGGATGCCTTCATTGTTCAGGTCGCCAATGCTAAAACTTGTTTTACCATTGAGAGGAAAGCCCTTGTAAAGAGAACCATTTGAATTAAATAAGTAAAGCTCATTCATTCCTTCGCAGATGACCCCAATTTTTCCTTCACCATCCGGTAATTGAAAAAATAAGGAAGGCTGTGAAGTACTTGATTTGAACTCATAATTGAATAATAATGATTTATCTTGTGAAAAAACTTTCAGTTCATTTCGTGTTAGGAAAATGTATTCTTTTATTTTGTCGTTATTGATGTCTTTGTAATCAAAGTAAGGTGATGTTTCAAAAGATTGAAGTTTGATTCGTTCCTTATCACCTGTTAAACTTACTTTCACAACATTGCCTAATGTGTCGGAAGCCATCAAATAGGATTGGGCATAATCTTTTCCCGGTTCAAAATAAAAATTGATAATACCCTGAGGTAAATCTTCTTTAATAGTCATTCGTTTTTCGCCATGGCGATTGAGAATATAAATTTTCCCTTTTACATCAACAGCACATAGATGGTCCATATCGTTCATATTAAAGTACTGAATAGGTAAATACACCGGTTCAGTGGTTTTATCAAATTTAAATCCACTCACTTGTTCACCGTTGGATTTAAAACAAAGTATTTTTTTATTTTCACAAGCAATAAAGATCCGGTAATCGCGATCGTTCTCATAATCAGCAATGGAGATAGCATTGGTGGCAGGTGATTTTAATTTAATGGGGAAGCCTCTCATATCATTGCCATTCCGATCAAACATATAAATTGTATTGCGTGTATTGAATACCATTTGTAATTTATTATTTTTAAGAACATCCACCTGCATGATATCACTCATTATTTTTTCATGTAATTGTTTGGTCCAGATAATTTTTCCGGTATTGCTGATCAGGTAAATTTTATTGGCATCATCCTGTACCAATATTTCCCTGGCTTTGGTGTTATGATTGACCAATAAGCCGGGCCTTGAACTGATAGTTGTATCCAGTTTAGATTCCCATAATGTGCCGCTTTCCTGCTTATAAACAGGATTATATTTTAAATAGATATTGCTATAAAATAATTTATTGTTAGAAGAAAATTGTATCCCCACTGCTTCAAATTTGCGATATAGTTCCAGGTATTTTTCAATGTCTTTTGATAATTCTTCAGTTATCAGTGAACTGTATATGCCTGTAGAACGGGCAATGGAAGAATAGAGATACACATTGGCATGACCCGAAATATTTTCTGAAAAAGTTTTGTAATTTTTATCCCTGGCCAATGTTTTGTTGCTTTCATAATCATTGATAAAAGATCTTAAAGCATCCCTGCTATTTGCAAATACAATATAATCATCAATAGCAGTAAAATAATTAGTAGTGATCTTGTTGAATTGCCATCCCAATAAATTAGGCAATAAGCCGGACAAATTTAAATGCGTGATCACACGGTTACGGTACGTTAGGGTATCCGGATCCTCCACATTTTTTTTATTAATTGAATCTGCAATGCTATTCAAGTTGTGTACGGCTTCATCAATACTGTTAGAACGAATTACTGCATAAGCGTTATTGGTGAAATCAATTGATGAAGGTTCTGTAATGACCAATGCCATTTCATTGTCTATCCATTCCAGCAATGAACGCTCAATATTGATCCTATATTTTTTATTGATCTCATCAATATACTGTTCATAATTTTGAGATCGTAGTTTAGCGCTCAGGTATTTTTTATAATCGTAATGAAAACTTTTTATGTTACTGATCCCAAAAAATAATAACATGGCTGTTTTTGAGGGAATAATTTTTGTCAATTCAATTTCCTGCGGTTTTTGTTTCCTGAACAAATTCAGAAAATTAATGGATGAATCATTGGCTTGTGTAAAACCATTCATCATTAATGCATTGGGTTTAATGGTGATGTCCCATCCTGAGCAATCGGCAAAATCGGATAATGAATTAATGTCTTTTTTTACATCAGTAGGAATAAAATGGCTGAGTATTGCCGGAAATGTTTTATAATTCACATATACATTGCCATCTACATTTTTTCCGGCAGTATTGATCACTTTGCTGAAGTTTTTATCCATGGCCAGCGAGCTTCCTGAATTCATTTGCCGGATTGCATCTTCAACTAATGTTTGTTCTGAACTCATCATTAAGATGCCTTTATAAAAAGCATAGCTTAAAGAATCTTTTTGTTTGGGATGAATGACAGCAATATTCACTCCATCGTAATTTCGGATAACAGGCGTGGAGCTTTCATCTATTGCTTTGATAAAATCTTCCACAACAGGCTGATAAGTGAGATTAGGCAAACTATACACATATAAAAAATCAAAAGAATTAGCGCCCGAAATATGTGCGGAGATAAATACAGAGTGGTTGTTAAACAATTCTGAAATAGCCGCGGAGGTATTGATGATGGAATCAATGTATTTGCCTTGTAAATTTAGTTTGGCAAAAGTTTGAGTTCCCAGCAGTTCTTCCCACATGATATTGGTTTGTGATAATTTTTTCCAGGTATTTTTTGCCTGTTTACTTTCAAAAATAATAGCGGCATTGGCAGGAATGGCATTGATACCTTCACTGATAGGAGTGGTTAGCTCTTTGGTATACGTGAACCAATAAACGCCACCTGCAATAGCAGCAGCAATAATAATTCCGAAAATTATTTTTTTAAACATTGGCCGGTTACGTAAAAATTTATTTCACGGAGTTACACAGAGAAGGCACAGAGCACCACTGAGTAGTAATTTTTTTAATGCTTTTTCTCTGTGAAACTCTGTGTTTTCTCTTAGTGAGTCTCTGTGTAATTATTCAGCTTACGAAATTAAACAATGAGTAAGCTTTAATGATTGTTGTTGGAGGGAGTTACTAACATGAAAGGGTTAAGATGTTCCAAAAATCAAAACTCCAAAGCCAATTGCTCCGGAAACAAAGTAAAACTTTTGCGGTGGTGTTCGGTGATACCGTGTTGTATAATGGCTTCACGGTGTTCAAGCGTGGCATATGCTTTATTGTTTCTCCAGCCGTAATGCGGAAAATATTCATGTAACTGTTCCATGTAGTCATCACGGTAAGTCTTGGCTAAAATAGATGCAGCTGCTATACTCATGTATTTACCATCGCCTTCAATAACACAAGTATGGGGTATATTCTCATATTTATTAAAACGGTTGCCATCTATTAATAAACTTTCAGGAATTACTTTGAGCTGGGCGATGGCACGATGCATGGCCAGGAAGGAAGCATTTAAAATATTAATCGTATCAATTTCCTCAACATTAACTATTCCTACAGCATATGATATGGCCTTTTCTTCAATAATAGGGCGAAGGTACCTGCGTTGTTTATCGTTCAGCTGCTTTGAATCATTCAGTAGTTTATTGGTAAAGTTCTTGGGTAAAATAACGGCCGCTGCATACACGGGTCCTGCCAGGCAGCCTCGTCCGGCTTCATCACAGCCGGCTTCGATCAATATTTTATCCAGGTATTTTTTGAGCATTTTTTCTCCTCCTAAAATATGGAAAAAGACAGCTTTAAAAATTAAATAATATCAACAAAGCCTTCCTTATCCGCTTTCTCAATACGTCACTCAACAGTAATTAACAGTATTAACAAATGATAAACGATCTGTTAGTATTGAAATTTTTGACGTAATTAACAATCAAATGTTAATTACTTTCAGAATCCCAGGTTAAAGCTTTTTTGATGTGGTCTATTTTTGTAAAGACGTATAATCCTTTAACTGCAATGAAAAAGGTACTTCTTATTCTACTGTTCAGTGCATTGAGTGTTACTCAATTGCGCACTGCTGTTGGCGGAAACGAAGGCAAAGGTGCCGGCGAAAAAAATGCAAAGCCGGTAGCTTCCTTTGAAATTCAGTCGATCAGGGTAAGTAAGGATGGTTTAGTAAGCTGGACGGCGAAAAATGAACGCGGTTCATTACCTTATAGTGTTGAACACTATATCTACGATAAATGGGTAAAAGTTTCGCAGGTAAGTGGCGTAGGAACACCAACACCTAACTCCTATTCGGTTCCCGTAATTTTGCATAGTGGTGAAAACAGGTTTCGTGTTCGTCAAAAAGGATATGATAATATGAGTCGTTTTTCTGATGCGATCACTTTCTATTCAAAAAAAGAACCTGTGAGTTATACCGTAACAGATAAAAACAGGAGAGTGGAATTTTCAAATGACACTTATTATATTATTTACGATCCATACGGTGCTATTGTAAAACAGGGATATGGTAATTCAGTGGATATTACTTATTATTCGAAAGGATATTATTGCCTGATCTATGATAATAAGTTGGGCGGATTTCAGAAGAAAAAGGTGCTTTTTAAAAATAGTTCCTGCCCTATTGTTATAAACCCTCCGCGTTTTCTGAAGAAGAAAAAAATGGAATTAGTAAATGATTGAATTTTAATGAGACTGTCTATCCCGATTTGTGGATAATGCTATACAAATCGTCAATCGTAATTTAACAATCAACAATCATTTTATGTTCTTTCTCCAATCTGTTGTCGCCACATGGCATAGTATAATCCTTTCTGGTTAAGTAATTCCTCATGTTTCCCCTTCTCAATGATATTCCCTTTTTCAAGGACAAATATTTTATCAGCATGCATGATGGTACTCAAACGATGTGCAATAAGTACAGTTACCTGGTTATTATTTTGGGATAAATTACGGATGGTTTTACTGATCTCTTCCTCTGTCAATGAATCGAGTGAAGAAGTTGCTTCATCAAATACCAGCAGGGAAGGCCTGCGCAATAAGGCGCGTGCAATGGATAAACGTTGCTTTTCACCTCCGGAAACTTTAACGCCGCCTTCACCGATCATGGTGTGAATTCCTTTATCGGCTCTTGCTAATAAACTATGACAGGCAGATTTTTGCAATACTTCTAAACATTCGGCATCGGTTGCATTTGGAGCAACAAACAATAAATTTTCTTTGATCGTTCCGGCAAATAACTGGGTATCTTGTGTCACAAAGCCTATTTGTGACCGCAATTGATCCATGTCGATCTCTTTGCCATTTGTTTCATTATACATTATTTCTCCCTGCTGCGGGTTATACAAGCCTACCAGTAATTTTACCAGTGTGGTTTTACCTGAACCTGATGGGCCGACAAACGCAATAGTTTCACCACTTTTCGAACTGAATGAAATATTATCAAGCGCTTTATTACTTGCTGTTTGATGTTTGAAGCTTACATTATGAAATTCCAATGTTTGTATTCCTTTTATAGCAACAGGTTTTTGCGGCTTTTCTTCTTTGGGAGTGCTTAATATTCCCTGGAAATTTTCCAATGAAACTTCCGCTTCACGATAGATATTGATAATATTTCCCATCTCCTGCAAAGGGCCAAAAATAAAGAAGGAATAGATTTGTAGAGAAAACAACTGGCCTAAGGTCATTGTATCTGCAAAGATCAGGTACAACAATAGGAATAAAATACAGCTGCGTAAAAAATTAACAAATGTACCTTGAACAAAACTAATGCTTCGTATGAAGCGTACTTTCTTTAATTCCAACCCCAATATTTTTGAAGTAGTATTGTTCAGGCGGTTGATCTCCTGATCGGCAAGGCCTAAGCTTTTTACCAGTTCAATGTTGCGTAAGGATTCGGTCGTAGAGCCAGCCAATGCAGTAGTTTCACCTACAATTTTTTTCTGAATTTTTTTTATTCGTTTGCTTAGTGTGGAGGTAATAAATCCAAGGATAGGAACAGCAGCGAAATACACCACAGCAATAAGCCAATGGATCTTTATGGCATATATCATTACAAAAATAACACCCACCAGAGAAGTAAATAAAATACTTACAAAAGCAAAGATCAATTTTTCAACATCGGTTCTCACTTTCTGCAGTTTACCTAATGTTTCACCGCTGCGTTGATCTTCAAATACCTGGTATGGAAGTTCCAATGAATGTTTTAAACCATCCGAATAAATTTGCGCGCCCAGTTTTTGTGTGATCACATTTACATAATAATCCTGGAAATTTTTAGCGATGCGTGACATCATTGCTGCTCCCATTGATAGCAGGATCAGATAACCTATTCCTTTAATAAATTGCGTTTTAGTGTAATTGTCAGCCTTACCGGCATAATCGTCCACAATTTTTTGGAAGATGAGCGGATCTAATAAAGAGAAGACCTGGTTGACGGTTGCTAATAATAATGCCAACACCACCAGCCATTTATATCGTTTTAAATAATTCAGTAATAATGTCATTTCATTTTAATTATTTTGTAAAGGTACATATATCAATGTATGTACATCAAATTAAAGTTCAAGTTGTAAAAAAACGAAAAATGGATTAAGTTTGCGTATGCAAAATTCATTTGATGAAATACAAAACATAACAACCATTGAGCTGGCGGCTTGTACAGTTACTTTACGGAGTGACGGTATCATGAATTTTGATCTGAAACCTGTAGATGAATTTACCGGTAAGGATGCCTGGGAGATATTAGGAGCGGTAAAAGAAATCGGCAGTGGTAAAAAATTTCCTAATCTCATCACAACATCAAAAGGGTATGTAGCTATCAGCAGTGAAGCTCGGGCACTTTCAGCAAGTGAGCCGGGTAATATATACACCTTGGCTGATGCCATTGTTGTCAATTCAACAGCCTTTAAACTTATTGCAAATTTTTATATTTCTTTTAATAAGCCTGTTCGTCCAACCCGTTTATTCACTTCAGAAAAAGAGGCAGTTGAATGGCTGAAAACATTTTTACCTCACTCCCGCCCGAACAAATGATCGTTCATTCGGGCAGGCTTAATCCCTCCTAAAGGAGAGGGAAATAAATCAAAAGCGCCAATCAAAAGTTTATTTGATTGGCGCTTTTTGTAAATTCTTTAATTTTTATTAATCCACTACAACCACTAAATATTTGGATGCGCTCCAGAAATCCTCAGAATTTGTGATGGTCAATTTTTCAGCTTTCCCGTCTTTACCTTCAATTTTATAAGATCCTACAGGATGTGTAGTAACTATTTTTGCTTTTTTAGCGCCCAATACCAGCTCCTGGGTGTTAGTGATATCTACCTTGGTAAAATAATTTTTATTGAAATCACCTTTCATTTTTTCAGATTTTCCCAATCCAATAAAACCACCTTCTTTGGTCAGTACACCATTTTTAATTAATTCTTTCGAAGTACCAAAAGTATAGAAACCGGTATTGAGTTTTTCAGTTTTAACCGCCGATTCCTGTGTGGCTTCCTCATACGTAGTATTCAAAGTAGCCAGTTCCACATTTAATTGTTCCAATTGGGTTTTCAGGTCATTGATCTGGGCATCTTTTGCTTCAATATCTGCAGTTAAGCGGGTAATGAATTTTTCAAGCTCATCATTTCTCTTGTTGGATTTGTTTAATCTGTTTTTCATCTCAGCAAGACGTTGCTTGTTTTTATTCATGATATCATAAATGGCCTGAATATCAGCAACAATTTGTTCTTCTTTGTTTTTGCGTGTTTCAGCATCTTTTGTATTTGAAGTAACAATTTTTTCTTTTTCTTTGATCGCATCCAGGTTATCCTGAATTTCATTAAACCCCTGAATAAAAGATTGAATACTGGAATCCTGTCTTTGGATACGTACCTGTTGTCCACCACTTACAGCAGTTAAACTGTCTTCAGCAGTTAATATAGATTCTTGTTTGTTCCCGCCACAACCTAATGCAAGAGGCAATAGAGCGATAAAATAAATTATTTTTTTCATAAGGTCAGATAATTAGTATTTAGGATTATTTAATTAATATGAATAGACGGGTGTAAAGGTATATTAAATTAACATTTGCTGCCAAATTTTTTAATAGCCGGTAAATATGTTCAAAATATATACTGATCATCCCGTTTATCGTTAAAGCAGTATTTTTAGTGGCTAAAAGCAAGGGATTTTTGTTTGGAATCATTCTTCACCTTCAAGGCTTGCCGGTTTAGTGCTGTTGAGTACAGCCAGTATATCTTCAATATGATAAATGTTTCTGGTACTTTTATTAGATAATATGATCACTGTTGTTTGATCACTTGGTCTGCGGAAGAATAGGGTATTGAATCCATGCCACCAGCCATTATGGTAAACGATCTTGTCGTTTTTCCCGTTATCGATCAGTCTCCAGCCAAAACCATAATTGCGTTTACCTTTATGTTCATGACTATATCCTGTAAATGCTTCTTCGATCGTTTCTTTTTTCAGCAATTTTTCAGAATAGAAGGCCTGATCCCATTTAAGCATATCTTCAACAGTAGAATAAATTCCTTTATCACCTACTACGTCATCTGCGTAACATTCTTCTTCCGGTTTTCCTGAGCCGGTATGACCAATGGTTTTATTTTTACGCGTTGCATCTAATTTAGGATCGTGTACCCAGGAATCATTCATTCCTAAAGGATTAAAAATATGTTGTTCCATAAAATCGGAGAAGTTCATTCCCGATACTTTTTCTACAACAAGCGCAAGCAAAGCGTAATTGGTATTGCTGTATTCAAATTTTTTATTTGCAGGAGCATACAGTTCGCATTTATTTTTAGTAATGATCTCTAGCATTGCTTTATTATCAAATGCAACACCATTATATAAATTAGGTTTTTCACAAAAAGGCTCACAGGCATATAGATAATTGAATAAGCCTGAACGGTGCGAGAGCAATAATTTCAGAGTGATATTCAGATAAGGAAAATCAGGAAAGAACTTTTGTAATGTATCTGTCAATTTTAGTTTTCCCTGATCTTTTAATAATAAAATTGCAGAAGCTGTTAATGTTTTTGACACGGATGCTAATTGAAAAGCAGAATTGATTTTTAATGGATCTTTTGTTTTAATATCAGCATACCCCCAGGCATTTTTATAGATTGTTTGTCCGCGTTGGGCAACCAGTACACAACCGTTAAATCCCGCTGTTTTTACTTTATTTTTGAAAATCTGATCTAATAATTTGGCTTTTTCAACCGCACGTATCTCTTTTAAGATCGCATTGATGCTATCGTTGTTTTGAGGCTGGGCTTCAGGAATTTTTGAAGAAGCATTATTATCACTACAGGAATAGAGTAAAAAAAGAAAGCATGCTAAAAATAATAATCTCATTATAAATTACGATTAACGAAGTACGATTGACGAATTAAAAAATTACAAAACCGCCAATCTACAATTGTAACTCGAAAATATTTAACTATCTCCGTCTCTCCTCAGCTTCCTGAACAATTAATTCTTTGCCTTTTATTTCTTTGCCATTTAATTCTTCAATGGCTTTAAGCCCATCGGCTTTTTTTTCCATTTCTATGAATGCAAAACCTCTTGATTCCCAGGTAATGGTATCATAAATAATTTTAGTGGAAACAATTTCGCCAAATTTTGCGAACAATCCTTCCAATTGTGCTTCATTGATATCTTTATCAATGTTTTTTACGAATAACTTCATATCTACGAATTACAAATTGTTAAAATCAAGCCAAAGATAATAAAACCTAACCAATCGCCCAATACTCAAATGATTCAGAGAAATTAAATCTATATAGGTTCATGTGTTTTTAGTTCTTTTTTGAGGTTTTATGTTACTCTTTTGTTACCCGAAAATTTTCAAAGGTTCAGGAAGGTTCAAGTACCAAAAAACGCCCTTTCAAGCTACTACCTTAGCTAAGAAAGGGGATTTAAATCATTTAAAACCTAGAAAACATGGGAATTCATTTAAGAGAAAAAAAAATCGGAAAAGGTCAGGTGTCCTATTATCTGGATATTTACCACAACAAAAGCCGTTGGTATGAATTTTTAGAAATCCATATTAACAAAAAACATCCCTCTGATGAGGATAAAGAAAAAAAACGGCTGGCACAGGAAATAAGGTCAAAGCGTGAAAATGAATTAATTGTACAGGATAATGGGCTTTTTGATAAGAGTAAGCGCAAAGCGGATTTTGTTGCATGGTTTGAAAATTACATCAAAGCAAAAAACCATACCACGCACAATGCAGCTACCCTTGCCATGCTCAAAAAGTATTTAGGAAAAAAGCCTTTACCCTTTACAGCCATTACCCCCGTATGGATAAAAGGCTTTACAAAATTCATGCTTGAAAGGGTAAGCAACAATACCACCCGCAATTACCTGATGGATATGTTTACAGGATTGGAAGATGCGGTAAGGCTTGAAATAATAGCCTCCAATCCATTTAGAAAAATTGAGAGGCACGAAAGAATAAGACAACAAAATGTTTTCAGAAGAGCATACACCTTAGAAGAATTGCAAAAATTAGTAGAAACGCCCTGCAAAATTCCATCACAGGTAAAAGAGGCTTATTTGTTCGGTTGCTTTACAGGGCTTCGGTGGAGTGATATAAACCCATTAAGGTGGAGCGAAATTATCATCAAACAGCTTGAGGGCAAAGAAGAATACTTTGTATATTTTGAGCAGGAAAAGACAGAAGGGATTGAATACTTCCCTCTTTCAGATCAAGCGGTGGAAATTATAAAATACAGGGAACAGCAAAGAATAGAAAATGAAGATAAAAGCCCCTATGTATTTCCACTTATAAAAGAATACAACACCAAGCTAAAGTTAATGCACTCAAAAGTAAACAGGGCATTAAAAAAATGGGCAAAGGCTGCCGGATTTGATGAAAAGGAAATGAAGTTTCATACAAGCCGGCATACCTTTGCAACCAATATCCTTGAAAATAGCCCTGATGCGGATTTGTGGACAGTATCAAAACTCTTGGGACACAAAACCATACAGGCTACACAGATTTATACCCATGTAAGGGATAAAAAGAAATCAGCAGCAGTTAAAGCACTTCCGAAATTAAATTTAAAAGGCTTTCATACTAAGGCTGCTTAGAAAGTAAGTTTATTTTAATAAAACAGATAAGAAAAGCCGGATTTTTCCGGCTTTCTCTTTTTTAATAGGGTATGAAAAACAATGTAACGGTTTTTAATAAATCAATTCGGGGCTAAGTGGTCACCTCAACCCCGAAAAGATGAAAAAATTAGAAAGAACAAAGCTACTGAATTTTTAATAACTCCCATAATACACCCTGCTGTTTAATATGGCAGATAACCGTAACAAATAGTCACGTATTGCGTTATACGGTTATGGTTGTTTAAAAACAGACGTCTGAAACGTCTGACAGACGTCTAAAATTATAGCCCTTTGTTGATTTCAAAAAATTATCTTTGTATTAAACTAAATAAAAAAAAGATGATACAACGCAGTTCCGTAGCAGCCAGGTTATCTCAAAAATTCTTTGATGAATATAAGGCAGTAATGAAACATTACACCATAGAAGAACGAATAGAACTGACCAAATATCTGCAAAGGGTGTTCAGCCTTTATATCAGGGGAGAAGAAAAGGATAATGAAAAAGCAGGCGAAATAAATAAAGAGCATGAAAACTTAATTAAAAAGTACGGCAAAAACTTTAAATATTATCATGATGGACAGTTACACCACTATTTCAATTTCGATATTGTTCTGGCAGAAAAGGAGATCTATTCATTAGAAGAATATAACAGCATG
>JBQTHQ010000069.1:0-51548 GCA_052389695.1 Bacteroidota bacterium
GTAGCAAATAGCTCCGGGCGTTTTTATTTTAAACAAGACCTTCAAGGTTTTAAAAACCTTGAAGGTCTCTTTCCCCTAATTCAAAACGATTTGGTACTTTTATAGAATGAATACAAAACTTGCTGACGGACTTAATTTTTTTTCCAAATTATCTTTAAGACGAAGTTGGAACATTACCAAAGTGCTCAGTAGTTTTTATTTATCCAAATGGAGCAAAAAAACAATTCAATGGGGCGTCCCCATCAGCATTACATTTGAACCCACTACTTCATGCAACTTACGCTGTCCTGAATGTCCCAGCGGTAAACGTGAATTTACACGTCCTACAGGAATGTTACAAAACGATCTTTTCAGAAATATCATTGATGAATTGTGTAAAGAAATTTCTTATTTGATATTTTATTTCCAGGGGGAACCTTATTTGAATCCGCAATTTTTAGAAATGGTGAATTATGCATCTGCAAAAAAAATTTATACTGCCACCTCCACCAACGCACATTATTTAAATGATGAGAATGCCCGTAAAACTGTAGAAAGTGGTTTGGACAGGCTGATCATTTCTATTGACGGCACAACGCAGGAAACCTATGAACAATACCGTATTGGTGGTGATCTGGCTAAAGTAATTGAGGGAACAGAAAATATTATTAAATGGAAAAATAAATTGCATTCAAAAACACCTCATGTTATTTTTCAGTTTTTAGTAGTGAAACCAAATGAGCATCAAATAGAAGAAGTAGAAGTATTGGCAAAAAATCTGGGGGTGGATGAGGTACGTTTCAAAACGGCACAAATGACGGATTATGCAAATGGAAATGCGCTGATCCCAAGTATTGAAAAGTATGCACGCTATCAACAACAATCAGATGGAACTTACGCTATCAAGAATCAACTGCTTAACCATTGCTGGCGTTTATGGCACTCAACAGTAATTACCTGGGATGGATTGCTCGTGCCTTGCTGTTTCGATAAAGATGCCAGACATCAATTGGGTGATCTGAAGAATGCTTCGTTTAAACAACTCTGGAAGAGTAAAGAATACACTAATTTCAGGGCTTCTGTACTTCGTTCTCGTTCCGAAATAGATATTTGTCAGAATTGTACCGAAGGAACAAAGGTTTGGGCGTGAAGGGACAGGCATTTGGCAATAGTGAACAGGTAACAGCAATAATATATTCTATTATTATTGCTTCACTACCTTAGCATTAATCACCCGCTCATCAGTAATGATCTGCAGATAATAAATCCCCTTCGCATGTTCCTGTAAATTGATCTGTTTCTTATACGTTCCGGAAAATTGATTCATATCATCAGTAAATACAAGTTGTCCGGCAATATTGACCAGATTAATTTTTACATTACTTACTTTTACTAAATCAAATTCAAGCGTAACATCATTTGTTGCGGGGTTAGGATAAATAGCCAGTGATGCTGAACCACCGATTTCATTTACGCCTACGTCCAGCACATTGATTGGCGTTGAAGCCGTTACACAACCTCCATTATCCACCTCCACATGGTAACTTCCATTCTGGGTAAATACATAGTATGTTCCATTCGCTCCCGGTATTAACGCGCCATTTAGATACCATCTAAATACGTAGCCCGATTGTGCACAATACAACGTATCTGTTCCACGATAAATAGTTGCCGGTGGATATGCAAACACACTAATTTTAACGACATCGCTTTTTGTACAACCATTCACAACTGTTCCTGTAACAGTATATGTTGTTGTGCTAACAGGAGTTGCAATTGGATCGAAAATGGTAGAATCATCTAATGTATTTCCGGGACTCCATGTGTATAAAACACTGTTGCCGGTAGCTAATAAATTTATAGTTGAACCAAGACATATACTATCATCCATTCCCGCATCAATAACAGGCACCGGAAGCACCGTAATTTTTACTGCATCGCTTTTAGTACAGCCGTTCGCACCTGTACCAACAAGGGTATACGTTGTTGTAAGTGTGGGGCTTGCAGAAGGATTAGCAATAGCCGTATTATTCAATGAACTTGCCGGAGACCACGCATAGGTATTGGCACCCGTACCCGCCAAATTTACAGATGAACCTGAACATACATTGTTGTTTAATCCTGCATCAACAGCAGGAAGCGGCAATACTGTAATTCTAACATCATCCGAATTGACACAACCACTGGAAGAAGTTCCAACAACGGTATAAGTGGTTGTTACCACAGGATTTGCGACCGGGTTAGCAATCGTTGAGTCGGTGGTCAATGTAGTTCCATAATGCCATACATAAGAAAATGCCCCTGTAGCTAATAAATTTCCGGATGAACCAATACATATACTGGCATCTGGACCTGCATTAACAACCGGAAGTGGATTTACTGTTACTGATCTGGTTGCTGAACCTGTACAACCTGTTGGGTTTGCAACTGTTACACTATATGTTCCGGAAGTAATTGCTTTGATGGATTGCAATGTAGATGAAGTGTTCCATTGATAAGAGGTATGAACTGAAGCTGTCAGAATAACGGAATCTCCTATGCAAAATGTTGTCGGGCCGCTTGCAGAAATAGTAGGTACCGGTTTTGGTACCACATTAACCACTACCGTATCAATATCCACACAACCATTGCTGTTAGTGATTGTAACAACGTATGAAGCAGTATCAGTTGGTGTTGCAACGGGATTAAAAATAGTAGAATTACTTAATCCTGTAGCGGGTGTCCATGAATAACTAACGGCTCCGGTACCGGAAGCATTAAGCGTGGTGCTTGTGCCTATACATATGGCGACATCATTTCCTGCATTGGCAGTAAACTGGCAAAATTTAACTGTTGCAAAATCATCATTTGTTCCGGAGCCGCGGCTTTGTCCTGAAACATATACATTTCCAGCCGCATCAACGCCTACTCCTACCGCCTGATCTGTATTATTTCCTGTTCCATTATACTTACCGATCCATTGTAATGCCCCATTAGTTCCAACTCCGGTAGAATCATATTTAATAACGATATAATCATTATTAGATGCTGATGCAAAACTGGTTCCTGATACATAAATATTCCCGGTGGCATCAACAGCTAAGGCATTCCCTTCATCATACCCGTTAGTTGTTCCATTATAACGTGCCGTCCATTTTTCTGTTCCGCCATTATTATATTTTATTGTCACGATGTCTTCCGCATCTGTACCGGCACCTACACTTCTTCCGGTAACATATACGTTCCCTACTGCATCTAATTTAATTGCATTTGCACGATCATAATCATTCCCGGTTCCATTGTAATTTCTTGCCCATTGTTGTGTTCCTGCTGAATTATATTTAACAGTTGAATAATTATAATCTGTTAATATGGTGGTCTGGCTGTAACCGGTAACATATACATTTCCGGCAGCATCAACAGCAATTGCGCGCGCTTCGTCATATTTGGAATCAGGGCCATTGTATCGGGGTGCCCAGGTTTGAACTAAGGCTGTAGTATATTTAATGGTAACAAAATCAAAATCATTGGCTGTACTTCTGAAAGTGTGCCCGGCAATATAAACAATCCCTGAAACAGGTTCTACATATATAGCAAACCCTGCATCTATACCATTTCCAGCCCCTTCATAGCGCACAACATTTTGTTGTACTCCGGCTGAATTGTATTTAACTGTGGTTGCCGCTGAACCATTACCTGCGGTTCCATCACTTGTACCTGTAACATATACGTTTCCTGCATTATCTACGCCTATGTCCCAGGCTTCATCAACACCATTAGTAGTGTTATTATAACGTGAAGCCCATTGCTGTACCCCGGCTGAATTATATTTAACAGTTGCGTAATCAAAACCGGTAGTAGCGCCTCCATTGCTCCATCCGGTAACATACACATTCCCTGAAGCATCTATTGTTATTGCATGCGCATCATCCAAACCATTTCCGGTACCGTTGTACTCAGACTTCCATTGCTGTACTCCGGCTGAATTATATTTTATAGTGATGTAATCAAAACCTCCGCTTGCACCTCGTCCAATGCCGGTTACATAAGTATTACCAGCCGCATCCATGATCATATCCTCAGCTTTGTCTATATTATTCCCTGAGCTGGTATAACGTGTGGCCCATAAAATATTCACTTGGGCATAGCTGCTCATTAAGAAAGTGATGCATAGTATAGTGGAAAAAAATATACGTTTTTTCATAGCTGTTAAAATATCAGTTAGTAAATATAGTCATTTTCATTATACTATTGAAGGTAATTTTGTTTTTTAAAATGATGATGATTAGCAAATTTTTATTACATTTACATTTCAGTTTCAGTTTTTAGCACGTCTTTAATATTTAAGAATGAAGAATAAATTTTTACTGCTATTTATTTCTATCTTCTTTTTTCCATTTGTAGTATCTGCTACTCACATTGTTGGTGGTTCTCTAACGTATGAACAATTAGGTGGTTCTACTTATCGGGTAACACTTAAGTTATACCGTGATTGTGCTCCGGGTAATGCCGCCTTTGATAATAATATAACCATTGAAGTATTACAGGCAAACGGAACTCCATTTACCCCAAGTAAAAATATTACTATCCCTATCGGAACAGTAACGCTATTAAACCCTTACATTGATACTTGTGTTGTTCAACCCAATGTTTGTGTTCAGGAGGCGCTATATACAAGAGTTGTCAATAACCTGCCTCCGGCCACAGGAGGGTACCATTTGTTCTGGCAACGCTGCTGTCGTAATTACACCTTATCAAATGTGGATTCAAATCCGCCTCCTGATGTTGGTGAAAGTTTTTACACGTTTATTCCCGATAACAACGTATTAATCAACAACTCCAGCCCAACCTGGGTTAATTCACCTCCTACGTTTGTTTGCCAGAGCCAGCCTATTAACTTTAACCATGCAGCTACCGATGCTGATGGAGATTCATTGGTTTATACATTTTATGATCCTTATTTAGGTTGTGATGCAACAACAGTGGCGTCTCCCGCCTGTCCTACAGCGTATCCGACGTTTCCCGGAAATGTTGCCACTTTTAGTAAAGTTGTGTGGCTGCCCGGATATTCAACAAACAACCCACTTGGTGGCGGTGGACTAACATTGAGCCCAACCGGACTACTGAATGGAAGCCCTCCGAGTATCGGACAATTTGTGGTGGGTGTAAAATGCGAAGAGTGGCGGAATGGTGTCAGGATCGGTGAAATTTTACGCGACTTTCAATTTAACGTATTGAACTGCCCGCCTTTGGCTGTTCCTGATTTTACATCCGCCGGCCAATGCAGCGGAACAGCTGTTACATTCACAAATACTACTACGCCTGCAGCCTATACTTATTTTTGGAATTTCGGGAATACGGCTACATTGGCTGATACTTCAAATGCAACAAATCCATCATACACTTATCCTGCCTTGGGAACTTATACGGTAACACTTATAGCTAACAGGGGTACAGCCTGTGCAGATACTGTTATAAAAACAGTAAGTGTATCTTCCATTACTGCGAATTTCACAAACAATGGCGCAGGGTGTATAGGACTTCCTGTGAATTTTACAGATGGATCAACTGTGCCTGGTGGTTATACCATTACCAATTGGAAATGGACCTTTGGAGACGGAACTCCTGTATCTAATCTCCAAAATCCTACACATACTTATACCACCAGCGGAACATTTAATGTTAAATTAGTTGTAACCTCTTCCGCGGGTTGTAAGGATTCCATTACCAAAACAATAACTATACAACCTTTACCGGTTCCAAATTTTACTCCAAATGGCGCCTGCCAAAGCAATGTTGTTACATTTACGAATACTACCGCTCCGGCTGCTAATACTTATTCCTGGAATTTTGGAAATACCGCTACATTAGCTGATACATCGCTTGCTACCAACCCAACATACACTTATCCGGGGGTGGGCACTTATACAGTTACATTAGTCATTAATAAAAATACTGCATGCGCCAGGACCATTACAAAGACAGTTATTGTTGCTGCTGTTAATGCAAACTTTACCGATAACAGGCCTGGCTGTACCGGACTGGCTGTAAATTTTACGGATTCTTCAACAACTTCTCCCAATACTACCATTAGTGGCTGGGAATGGGATTTTGGGGACGCGGGCACCTCTTTCGTTCAAAATCCGTCGCACACTTATATTGCCAGCGGAACATATGATGTTATGCTGATTGTTACATCAACATCCGGCTGTAAGGATACTATCATAAAGCAAATAACTATACAAAATATACCCGTGCCGAATTTTACGACTGGCGGCCTTTGCAAAGGAACAACCATTAAATTCACAAATACTACTTCTCCCCCGGGGTCAACTTATTTCTGGGATTTTGGAAATACCTTTTTACTGAATGACACTTCTAATTCTACCAATCCAACATACACCTATCCAACATTTGGAACATATACCGTTACGCTTACCGCTAACAAATTCACAGCTTGTGCTGTTACAATAACAAAAACAATTGTGATCTCTTCTGTAATAGCAGAGTTTACTGACAATGGTCCCGGATGTGTAGGAATGGCCGTTAGTTTTAAAGACTCTTCAACAGTTTCCAATGGTACCATCACCAACTGGGACTGGAATTTCGGGGATGCCGGTACATCTATACTCACGAATCCTACACATACTTATACTGTCAGTGGAACGTATAGTGTGACCTTAATTGTTACAACAGCATTGGGCTGTAAAGATACTGTTGTACATCCGGTAGTAATACAAGACCTGCCGGTTCCGAATTTTACTCCAAGCCCGGGATGTAATGCATTGAACATTATTTTTACAAATACTACCGCTCCGGCTGCTAATACTTATTTCTGGGATTTTGGAAATACCGCTTCTTTAAGCGATACTTCCATTGTTGCTAATCCAACATATACTTATACCACAGTTGGGACATATACCGTTACATTGGTTGTTAATAAGGGTACTGCCTGTGAGCTTACAACAACAAAAACAATTACACTTTCTTCTGTTACAGCCGAATTTACAAGCGCTGCAACGGGATGTATGAATAAAAGTTTAACTTTTACTGATCTTTCAACCGTTTCTTCCAATTCCACTATTACCAATTGGGATTGGGATTTTGGTGACACAACCACATCCATACTTACAAACCCTTCACATGTTTATCTTTCCGGCGGAACATACAATGTCAGGTTAATTGTTACAACTGCCGGAGGCTGCAAGGATACAGTTATACACACGGTTACAATACAACCATCTCCTATAGCGAATGCGGGTAATGATACGATCAGCTGTACCAATAATGCCAGCATCAATTTGAATGGAACGGTTTTAAATGCTACAGGAGGAAAATGGATAGGAAGCGGAACTTTTACTCCAAACGATAGCACATTAAATCCGAACTATACACCAACGCCCTCCGCGATCCTAAATGGGAAAGACACTTTATATTTCATTACTACCGGCAACGGAGTGTGTACTGCAGATACAGCCCGCATCATCATCAGCTTTTATAGTGGGCCCACTGTAAATGCAGGACCGGATATTGCGATCTGTCAGAATAATGACAGCATTCCTTTATGTGCAACTATTACCGTAGCAACAGGAGGAGTTTGGAAAACGTCGGGAACCGGTATTTTTGCAGATTCTACTTTAACATGTACTTCTTATACTCCTAGCATTGCTGATACGGTAGCAGGCTCTGTGGTTGTTTACATTATATCTACCGGTAACGGAAATTGTTTGGCATCCCGGGATTCTGTCACAATTACCTTTACGCCGAAGCCAATTATAACCATTACTTCAAATGATACTTCCTGTGCAAATAATCCAATACCATTTGCAGCAAATACAACTACCGGCTCCGGAAAATGGACCAGCAGCGTAACAGGAACTTTTTCACCAAGTGATACTTCCCTCAGCGGGTTTTTTATGCCTACAATTTCAGGTAATGTAAAACTTATTTTTACCTCTACTAATAACGGAGGCTGCAAATCTACATTTGATACCATTAATGTTACATTAATTCCCGCTCCAACAGCTGCGTTCACAACTGTTAGCGCATGTCCTGACATTCCTGTAATATTTACTGATGCAACTACACCTGTTGGTACTATTACCGGCTGGACCTGGGATTTTGGAGATGGAAGTTCTACCAGCCCATTACAAAATCCAACACATGTATATAGTCCGGGCGGAACTTATACTGTTTCATTGATTGTAACATCAACCAATGGATGTATTGATACTGTTAACCAACCCGTAAATATTTATGAAAAACCGATTGCCAATTTTGATCCGAACGGGCTTTGTCAAAAGGATGGAGGAATGCTTTTCCTTGATTCATCAGTGGTGAACGGATCAACAATCACTTCATGGACCTGGGAATTTGGAGACCTTACGGGAAGCCCGCTTCAAAACCCTGTCCATAATTATGCAAGCTTTGGTACTTATACCGTACAATTGATCGTGCAGTCTGCACAAGGTTGTAAAGACACAGTTTCGAAACCGATTACTGTATTGCCGGGGCCTATTGCCAAATTTGTTGCCAGTGACTATAATGCGTATATTAATCAGGTCATAAACTTCAGTGACCAATCTACAAATTCTCCTGTGTCATGGTTATGGGATTTTGATGATTCATCCCCTGATTCCACCTCTACTTTACAAAACCCTTCACATAAATACGCTGTTGGAGGATATTATGATGTGTGTTTGTATGTAACAGACGCGAATGGTTGTAAGGACACAACTTGCCAGACGATCATCATTGCTCTGCCTCCTGTAGTACCAAGTGGCTTTACTCCTAATGGTGATGGAGAAAATGATATATGGTACGTGTATGGTGGTCCGTTTAAATCATTGGATGTTAAAATTTATAATAACTGGGGTGAATTGATCTTTACAGCCGATAAACAATCACAAGGATGGGATGGTAAACGCAATGGCATTGACCAGGCAATTGGTGTATATGTTTGGATAGTTACAGGCGTTACTGAAAATGATGAGAAGTATGAGATGTCCGGAGATGTAACATTAATAAGGTAAAGACCTCTCCTCTTAATCTCCTCTCCAAAAGAGAGGAGGCGAGGATTAAAAATATGAACGGAAGAATGAAAATAATACATAACGTACTCCCTCTCATTCGGAGAGGGCTGGGTAGAGGTGTTTTATTTTTGTTTTTATCCTCTTCGTCTTTTGCTCAGGATTTTCACCTTTCCCAATATGATGCCCCTCCTCTTTTTCTGAATCCTGCGATGACCGGCATGTTTGATGGGTACTATCGTATTCACGGACATTATCGTACGCAATGGTCTTCAGTTATTAAAAATCCTTTTACCACAGCGGGACTTTCATTTGACATGCCTGTAAAAAAATTTGGTGTTGGATTGCAGGTTTTTAATTACCGTGCAGGATTAGGTAATTACAATGTATTTAGCGCTTTATTATCGGTAGGATATGATGTTGTATTTGATAAACAAAACAATCACCATTTAGCTCTGGGTATACAAGGAGGTATTGTTCAAAAAAGTGTAAACCTAAACAAACTGACATTTGGAAATCAATATACCAATGCAAATGGCGGAAGCTTTGATACCGGTGTTCCAAACGGGGAAATGTTCAGTAATCCCAATTACCTGATCCATGATATCAATGCAGGATTTTTGTATTATTATGCAAAAGACAATAGCCGCTTAAATCCATTCATCGGCATGTCGGCATTCCATTTAACACAACCAACGGAATCATTTCTAAAATCCAGCAACAAATTGCCTATCCGTTATTATTTTCATGGAGGAGCAAAAGTAAACATCAATCAAAAAGTACAGTTGCTGCCTAAGTTCATTTATATGAGACAAATAAATGATCAGGAATTTACTGCAACACTTTTGTTGCATTATTTTTTACAGGGTTCTGATACTTATTTAATATTCGGTCCAACCTATCGTAATAAGGATGCCGCCATCATTGAAGGAGGAATAAAAAAAGGCAGATATATTTGCAGGGTCAGTTATGATATCAATACTTCTTCTTTAAAAAAAGTATCCGGCAGCCGTGGTGGTTTTGAAATATCATTAACATACATCGCACGCAGAAGTAAGCCAAATCCACTAGCTAATTGCCCAAGATTATAATGAAACGCATTGCAGCAATATTAATTCTATTTGCTTTTTCTACCGCGGCTTTTGCACAAAGTAAAAGAGAGTGGCTCGAATATGGCGATGCTGCGTTTAAAAATGAAGATTATCATACAGCTGCCGCATTTTATTTAAAGGTCATTGATAAAAAAACAAGTTCGTCCACCGATGTAACTTACCCATACGAAACAAAACCGTATACCCCTCCTCCTAAAAAGAATAAGGACAGCCTGAAAGCTGCAGCTGCAAAAAAAGATACAGATCTTGCAACCAAGGATAGTGTTAAGACTAATGTGGCTGCTAAAGATACTTCTGCTCTGATAGTAAATTCATCTGATGTAAAAGTGCAATATGTAACTCATCAAATTGCAGAATCATATCGTTTGAACCGGAATTATGCAGATGCAGTGATCTGGTATAAAAAATCAATGGATAATAAACCGCTGCAATATCCTTATGAAGGCTACTGGTATGGTGATGCATTAATGAAAATGAAAAGATATCCGGCTGCTCAAATGGAATTTGAAAAGATCATGGATCTTGCTTTAGCAAAAAAAGATTCGGCAATTTCAAGACAGGCACAGCTTAAAATGGCAGGATGTTTCCTTGCTACCGATACTGCTAATACGAAGAAACAAATTATTGTTACTGAGCTTGATTCTTTATTCAATAAACAAACGGCCAGCTTTGCAATAAATTATTTCGGAGATCAGAATACAGTACAGTTTACCGCTGCCCGGGAGGGAAGCACTGTTACAGACCCTAAATTACAACAGGCAAAATTTATCTGTGATCTATACACATTGCAAAAAAAAGACAGTGTATGGGGTAATCTTAAAAAAATTGAAATCCCGGCAAATACTGATGCCCATGAAGGAACCGGGTTTTTAACACTCGATCGCAGCAGTTACTTTTTTACCCGCTGGTCAACCACCAATAAAAATGAATGTGCCATTTATACATCCAAAATGATGAGTGACAAATGGTTCGCTGCGGAAAAAATGAATGAGCATGTAAATGTGGAAGGGTACAAGAGTATGCACCCTGCACTTACCTCAGATGCCAATACATTATATTTTTCTTCAAATCGCCCGGGAGGCTACGGGAAAATGGATATCTGGTACGTTACTCTTGACGATGCAGGAAAAGTAATGGGGCCTCCAAAAAATTTAGGGCCAAATGTAAATACACCTGAGGATGAGGTAACTCCTTTCTATCATAATTTTACCAGCTCTATCTTTTTTAGTTCTGAAGGGCATCCCGGATTTGGAGGATTAGATATTTTTAATACTTCTCTTAGTGATGATTCCTTATGGCAAAAACCGCGGAATTTAGGTTCTCCTGTTAACTCCAGTAAAGATGACGCATATTATATTCTGGAGCGTAGTCAGCAACATGGCTTTTTAACTTCCGATCGTAAAGAGTGTGCAGACTGTCCAAGTGGCGCATGTTACAGGGTATATTCAGTAGATAAGGAACCAAACGTGTATAATTTGAGCGGAGTTGTGTATAATGCAGAAACCAATGAGGTGATAGCAAATGCTTTGATCACTTTTAAAGACATACGTGGTGACAAAGAAGAATTTTTTATCATTACAGATGCCAATGGTTATTATTCAACGCCACTTAATGAAGGAATGGAATTGTATATCAAAGCGCAGAAGAATAAATTTTTTGGTGATGCCGGAAATATTTCCACAACAGGTTTAACAGAATCTCAAAATTTTGAAAAAGACTTTTTCTTATCGCTGATCCCTCAAGGGGAAATTGTTATTCCGGGGATCGAATATGATTACGACAAAGCGACTTTGCGGCCTGCATCGAAGAAAATATTGGATGACCTAACAGATTTCCTTAATTTGAATAACAACTTAAGTATTGAGATCAGTTCACATACGGATGAACGCGGTAGTGATAAATACAATTTGCGTCTCTCACAGGAACGCGCTAAATCAGTAGTTGATTATTTGATCGAAAAAGGAATTGCCCCGGAGCGCTTATTAGCACAGGGATATGGTGAAACACGACAACTGGTGTTAAAAGCGAAGACCGAAGAAGAGCATCAGAAAAACCGCAGAACAGCTTTCCGTCCGATCAAGGAGGGTGAGATCAGGAGCAAATAATAATTATTCTTTTATAATTTTTTTGAAAACTGTTTCTTCCCCGTTTGTTATTTCCATAAAATAAATCCCCTTAACAATATTTTTAATGTCAATCATAAATGTATTTTCTCCAAGCTCAATTTCTTTATTATAAGTATGAATAATTTTTCCTGTTATATCCAATACTTTAAAAGATAATGCATTTGCGTTTTTAGCATAGTACTTTACTTCAACAGTGGCAATAACCGGGTTGGGATATAAGTCAATACTGATTGAATAACCTGTAGAAAATTTTACTGGCACTACATATGAGTACGAAAAATCTCCATTATAATCTGTTTGCTTTAAACGGTAATATGAAAATCCGGTAAAGGGATTATCATCTGTAAATTTATAATTGAGTATATGGGAGCTGTGTCCGGCTCCTTTTATCCGTGTAACTTCCCTGTAATCTTCTCCATCTAAAGTTTTTTCTAAGGTAAAATAATCATTGTTTAATTCCGATGCCGTAGCCCAGGTTAAATGAACGCTTTTATTTTGGGTTTGAGCATAAAAACTTAATAATTCTATTGGCAATATAACAGTAGTACATACACTTAGCCCCCCGGCTCCACCTAATCCGCTATTAGCTCCGGTTGTACTTCCGGATGTTCCGCTGCATCCCCCACCCGAACCACCACCACCATTTCCATTTCGCCCTTCTGTTCCTCCGGTTCCGCTACTTCCTGTTCCTGCAGAACCGGCACCTCCGGCAGTACCTGTACCACCGGCATTTCCCGTGCCACCACAACCACTACTACCTCCTCCTCCCTGAGAACTACCACCTGAGCCGGCAGCGCCGCCAGTACCCCCTCCGCAGCCTCCGGTTCCTCCTGCTCCTGCAGATCCTCCTACAGCAGCTGCACCAATGCCACCCCTTCCGCCACCACCGCCACCTGTAGACGCCGTTCTAGTACCACTATATGGTCCTGTAGTAAATGTAAGTTTAATCTGTCCACCACCACCACCTCCACTACCACCTCCACTGTCACCATTGTCACCTGCATCACCACCACCACCACCACCACCCGAAGTTCCTGTACCACATAATGCACCTGCCCCTTTTCCTCCCGCTCCGCCTACTGCCCCGGATACCCCAAATGATCCTTGTGCTCCTGCTGCTCCATTGGCGGTTATTGAAGCTCCTGCTGGAGCAACTACTGTATTGCATGTAATCCAAATACAACCACCGCCATTTCCTCCCGTTGCTCCTGCTCCACCTGCTCCGCCATCCCCCCCTGCACCACCAGCTACCCAAGCCGTATTATTACACCCTGAACCATCCAAACCACCGGCACCTCCACCTCCGCCTCCACCTCCACCACAACCACCCTGGCCTCCATCTCCGCCAACTCCCAATATTAATGGCCCTGAAGTTATTCCTTTGCCTTCACCATTTACCTGTATAGATCCTGTTGCTCTTGTACCTTTAAGACCTCCGGCCCCTCCTGCCTGACCCAAAGGGCTACAACTTGCTCCGGCTGCACCTCCTGTGCCATTTCCTGCAACAGAACCTCCGGCCCCCGGAGCACCTGCAGCTCCAGCAGTGGCGCCACCTGCACCACCCGTTCCACCTGCACCGCCTGCTCCTCCCGCGCCACCCCTGAAACCCGCACCATTTGCTGTAATTATGCTTGTTGAAGTCATGGTAAATGTTCCATTGGCATAGATGTACATGATTCCTCCCGTAGAACCGTCCCAGGCATCTACAGTTAATGTCACACCGGCATTTATAGTAAAATTAGTGTATTGCATTACCCTGATAGCCTGTGCTTTGTTAGACCCTGTACCATAATACGAGTTGGTTAAATTAGCTGTAAATGTAAGAGAGGTAGCCGTTGATGATGACACTGTTTTCTCTTCATACACTCCATAATTAGTTCCCAGCATTTGTATAACCAATACAAGAGTACTATTTGGAAAGTTGGTGTTGGAGGCCACGGTAATAGTCGGTTGGCCCGAAGCCGCGTTAGCTGTCAATGCTGTTTTTGCAGTATTTGCTAATGAATAAAAATTTGAATTAGCTGCAACCGTTACGGCTCCATCAACTCCACTGCCCTGAGCAAATACATTTAAGCAGCATAACAAGCCAAACAGAGTAAAAACTGCGCTGCGGATATTTATTATTTGTTTTTTCATTTACATGACGGAATTAAATTATGCCATCCCTATACAAATGTTGTGTAAGACCTGGAAATAATAAAAAAAATCGATTTATTATGTTAAGTTTTGAAGTGGGGCTTTTTAAATATAAAATTCCGTGATTGATTATAAAATAAGGAATAACAGGAGGGTATGGTTTAATTCTCGAAGAGTATGTCAATAGCCCTGCAGACGTAAACAAACGGCAGTATCTAACAGAACAGCGATATGAATTATCAATAAATACTTTTATGTTAAGTCTATTTTGTAAGCACGGCCCTAACAGTATCGTAATCTGTGGTTGTTTTTTGCACCAGGTAATTCAATGAGATCCGATTTGCACTTGTTAATACACCGGTACCCGAAACATTCTTGCCCTCAATAAGCTGCGTGGGAATGGTAAAATTATTTCCGTTTACTGTAGCGTATGTTTTTTTAGTGAAGCCATACAAATAAGATAAAAATATATAAGATGCGTTTGATGAATCTGTGATCGAGCAATTGTAAGTATAAGGAGGTGGTGGGTAATCCGAACTGCTTTCTGAAACAAACCAATTACCAATGAGTCTGGCTCTTGGATCACTATTATCGGGAGTTACGGGTTCAGGGTCTTCCTTTGCACAGGATGTAATAAGTAATGTTCCGAAAAGTAGTGCAGCAAAAAGTGAAAGCAGGTTTTTCATGTGATAATTTTTAATTGAATTCGCGCCAGATACTTCGACTTCGCTCAGTATGACAGGCGCTCAATTTTTTTATATTTTAAATAAATCATCTAACAAATTATCATCAACCAAATTCGGTAATGTTACTTTCAAATCAGGTGTTCGTTCCATTTCACGTTTAATGGCAAACATGGCTTCATCATTTCTTGCCCAGCTTCTTCGTGCAATCCCATTATTCACATCCCAAAACAACATGGATCTTAATCTTCTGTCGGAATCATCACTCCCATCCAAAACCATACCAAAGCCACCATTGATCACTTCACCCCATCCCACTCCACCACCATTATGTAAGGATACCCAGGTAGCGCCGCGGAAAGCATCTCCGGCAAAATTTTGTACTGCCATATCTGCCGTAAAACCAGAACCATCATAGATATTCGATGTTTCCCGATAAGGAGAATCAGTGCCCGATACGTCGTGGTGATCTCTTCCTAAAACAACAGGCGCTGAAAGCTTCCCCGATTTAATCGCTTTATTAAATGCTGTTGCAATTTTAACGCGGGCTTCCGAATCCGCATATAAGATCCTCGCCTGAGAACCCACCACTAAATTATTTTGCATCGCATCTTTTATCCAAACAATATTATCACTCAACTGTTGTTTGATCTGTTTCGGAGAATTTTGATGCATTTCTTCCAATACCTCTAATGCCAATTTATCTGCAATTGCAAGATCTTTATGATCACAGGATGTACATACCCAGCGAAAGGGGCCAAATCCATAATCAAAACACATGGGCCCTAAAATGTCTTGTATATATGATTTATATTTGAATACCCCTCCCCCAGCCTCTCCCCGAAGGGGAGGTGAGCTAAATACATCACCACCGGCTCTGCCAACCTCTAAAAGAAAAGCATTTCCGTAGTCAAAAAAATACATGCCATTTTTTGCTAAAGCATTTACAGCATTTATATGTCTTATCAGAGTTTTCCGAACTTCATTTTTAAATCGCTCAGGATCCTTTGCCATCAGTTCATTGGATTCCTCAAAAGATAATCCGGCAGGATAATAACCTCCTGCCCAGGGATTATGCAAAGAAGTTTGATCAGTGCCTATATCCACTTTTATATTTTCTTTCACCAGGCGTTCCCACAGATCAACAACATTTCCCCGGTAAGCTAAGGACACCGCTTCTTTTTGCGCAATCGCTTTTTTAATGCGATCAATTAATTTTGTCAGGTCTTCAAATACTTCATCAACCCAGCCTTGTGAATAACGTGTTTTCACGGCCTTTGGATTTATTTCTGCCACCACCGTTATTAATCCGGATATTTTTCCTGCTTTGGGTTGTGCACCACTCATACCGCCTAAACCGCATGTAACAAATAATAACCCGGACCCCTCTTCAGCTCTCCCTTGCTTATACACTTTCCTTGCGGCGTTCATTACTGTAATTGTTGTTCCGTGAACAATTCCCTGCGGACCAATATACATATACGAACCCGCTGTCATTTGTCCGTATTGCGTTACACCCAGCGCATTAAATTTTTCCAGATCATCCGGCTTGCTGTAATTTGGTATCATCATACCATTCGTGATCACTACCCGGGGAGCATCTTTATGTGATGGGAACAATCCCATCGGATGTCCGGAATACATGGCCAATGTTTGTTCATCGTTCATCTCAGCCAAATATTTCATCGTCAATAAATACTGCGCCCAGTTTTGAAACACTGCTCCATTACCTCCATACGTGATCAATTCATGAGGATGTTGCGCTACTGCATGATCCAGGTTATTTTGTAACATCAGCATGATGGCTGCCGCTTGTTTTGATCTATGAGGATACTCATTAATAGGGCGTGCATGGATTTTATAATCCGGTCGAAAACGGTACATATAAATACGCCCATACTTTTTTAATTCTTCCGCAAATTCCTTCGCCAATACTGTATGATGTTTTTTATCAAAATAACGCAAGGCATTACGTACCGCTAATTTTTTTTCCGCAGCACTTAAAATATCCTTTCGTTTGGGGGCATGGTTCAAAGAATTGTCATACGCCTTTACAGTCGGAAGCTCATCAGGAATTCCCTGTAAAATTTGTTTATGAAAAGCCCCACCCGACCTCCCCGAAGGGGAGGAGGTGATACCTGATTTTTTATTTTTCACCACTTACTTAATTTTTATTCTTTAAAATCCGAAACCGAAAATTGCTCTCTCTATTCTTTATTTAGCCCTCCTCCCCTTCGGGGAGGTCGGGAGGGGCTAAATCCATACGGACAATGTTTACATCCATTCTGACAACAGTATCCGCGTTTCAATAAATATTTTTCTGTAAAAACAATGTACCCTTCCTTGCTGTAATAAAAATCTTCGGGATCCAGGTCTTTGTGTTTTGAGAACTCTTCCATTACTTGCAAAATTAACCCATTTTAATCCATTTTTGATTAAATAGCGCACCTTCTTTTTTTGACCTCACCCCTTCATCCCCTCTCCAAACGAGAGGGGCAGGGTGAGGTCATGCGTTTTAACTAGTTGTACGGAATGGATTTTCAGGGAATTTCACCTTCATTGCAGCCAATCGAGGATCCTTTCATAAAGGATAGAGATGTTAAATTATTTTTATTGCGAATCGATCTGATGCATCCAATTACGGGTGGCAATAAATTATATAAACTCAAGTATAATTTAGAAGAAGCAAAAAAGCAGAACCTGCCTGCCGGGCAGGCAGGTAAAAAAATTTTGCTCACCTTTGGCGGCGCATTTTCTAATCATATTGCAGCAACTGCGGCTGCGGGAAAAGAACATGGATTTAAAACTATCGGCATTATTCGAGGGGAAGAACACAAAGAATTAAATTCAACTTTAACGTTTGCTACAGAACAAGGCATGCAATTAGAATTTATTTCACGCGATGAATATCGTAACAAAGATTCCGTTCAATTTATAAATTCATTGAATCAACGTTTTTCAGATTTTTATTTGATCCCGGAAGGTGGCGCGAATGAATTAGGTGTGAAAGGTTGCAAAGAAATTATAAAAGACATTCCTATTGATTTTGATCATATTTGTTGTCCATGCGGCACAGGGACTACTTTAGCAGGAATAATATTGTCCATAAAAAATGATCAATCTGCAATTGGTTTTCAAAGTTTAAAAGCAAAAGGATATATGCAAAAGGAAGTCGCGAAATGGTTAAATCATTTTAATTCATCCCATACGAACTGGCATATTGAAGAGGATTATCATTTTGGAGGATACGCCAAAACAAAGCCTGAGCTGATTGATTTTATGACTCGTTTTGAAAAAAACAATGCTATTGCCCTGGATATTATTTATACCGGAAAAATGATGTATGGAATAGTTGATATGATCCAAAAAGGCAGATTTAAAAAGGGAGCAACCATTATAGCTGTTCATACAGGCGGATTGCAGCGGGACAAAGGGTATAAATACTAAAAGCAAATTAACATCCCGCTGTTAGAAAGTTAAAATTTTCTTTATCTTTCTTCTGTCAAAATTGAATATTTTTGATTACATACTTTTATTTATTCATAACAGTTAAAGTGAATCTGCTAATACATGCTTCTCAATACATTTCTCCGCTTAAAGCCGGATTAATTACTCGAAGTGACCCTCACACAAGGTCATTTCGAGTAGCGGAACATAATGAAGCGTATCGAGAAAGTGGGAGAGGAATAACTGTTTTATTCTTAATCATTCTGATTATATTTTGCCGGTTTTCTATTCTTGCACAACCCGCGGAAAAGAAAATGACCGCTGAGCAATACATCAATAACTTCAAAGAAGAAGCGATCAAGGAAATGCTGATGTACAACATTCCGGCAAGTATCACGCTTGCACAGGGTATGCTGGAAAGCGGCAATGGCAATAGCGATCTTGCAGTGTATGCCAACAATCATTTTGGAATTAAATGCCATAAAACATGGACCGGCCCCACCTTTATAAAAGATGATGATTCAAAGGATGAGTGCTTTAGAAAATACCCTTCCGTACTTGATTCCTATACTGATCATTCTTTATTTTTAAAATCGGGTTCGCGTTACAATTCATTATTTGAACTCAAACGCAGCAATTATAAAGCCTGGGCAAAAGGATTAAAAAAAGTGGGATACGCTACTGACCCAAAATATTCTGAACGTTTAGTAGATATTATTGAAAAATATCAACTTTATGAATATGATAAAATAGATGAATTACCTAATATAAAAGCATCCATCACTGAAAAACCCAGAGCTCCTAAAACAATTCAGACGCGTGAAATTTTACGATTCCATTTTATTAAATATATTATTGTAAAACCGGGAGATAGTTTTATTAAAATTGCGGAGGAAACCGACAAAGACCTTTGGCAATTATATAAATACAATGATCTGACATCTGAAGACAAATTAGTTATTGGCCAAAAAATATATTTACAACCAAAACGCAGAAAAGCTATAGAGCCTTATCATATTGCAAAAAAGGGTGATACCATGGAATCTATTTCACAATTACATGGTATAAAATTAAAATCCCTTTACAAAAAAAATAGCATGAAACCGGGTGAAGAACCGGTTATAGGGCAGCAATTGTATATGAGGACACAGAAAAAATAATTCCTTCACTGAAATTATTTAGATTTGTTAATATTATTTTTCTCACACACTTTCTCGATACGCTTCGTCCCGATAACTATCGGGACTCAAAATGACCTCACACAAATGTCACTTCTAGTAATGAGTCCCGCGAATAGCGGGAGGCATGTATCGAGAAGTTTTTAAAAGGATACACGATGATCGCAATTAAAAATATTTTTCAATCAAGGTCAACCATTCTCTCCATTTTACTCCTTGCTCTTCTTTTACGCATTCTTTTATTTATCGGTATACTTTTAAAAAATCCGGATGGAATATACATTTACGACTCGTACGGCTACTGGCAAATAGCATATAACATTGTTCAGCATTTTAGCTTCAGTCAAAGCTATTCCTTCCCTTTGGAGCCTGATTATTACCGAACCCCTGTTTATCCGTTGTTTATTGCTTTTGCAGAAGGCATCGGCCCTGAAGGTTTTTCAATTATTGTATTACAAATTGTCATATCCATAGCGACTTGTTATTTTACATATCGTATTGCTGTTGAACTCACACAAAATTTATTTATTGGGAATGTTGCTGCGTTATTGGTTGCTATTGATCTGCCATCCATTGTACTTGCGAACCTGGTATTGACCGAAACTCTTTTTTCTTTTTTACTAATTCTTAGTTTTTATTTTTTTATTAAATATCTAAAAGAAAATAAAAACAAACAATTGATCTACAGCGGATCATTCTTGGGGCTAACCATCTTATGCAGACCTATCGCATTTTTTATTCCATTTCTTTTTGCCGGCTTTGTTGTTTTTAAACAACGAAAGAATATCAGCGCTTTGCTAAAACAGTTATTGCTGTTATTTGGATTTGTATTATTGGTTATCTCACCCTGGCTCATCAGGAATAAAATTGTTTATGATCATTATTTTTTAAGCGTTATTCGGGAGCATAACATGCTGAATTACAAAGGTGCGTCCATATATGCCGAGCGATACAATTATTCCTTAGCAAAAGCGCAAAGCACACTACGATGGAAAACTTACAGAGAGTTTAAAGGCGATGCGCACAAACAGCCTTATGAATATGGCAAGTATATTGAAAAAGAAGGAATGAAACTTATTTTTGAATACCCCGCAATATTTATAAAACATCACATGATCGGTATTGCAAATTTTTTCTTACGTCCAGCGCGTTCGTACATTGATATACAATTGGGCCACTGGGGAAAAGGGTATGATACGATCCCGAAAGATTATCCTGTTTTTAAATATTTGTTCGAACACAACAGCAGGCTTACTGTTGTATTGGTATT
Organism: Bacteroidota bacterium; assembly: GCA_052389695.1. Classification (GTDB taxonomy): domain Bacteria; phylum Bacteroidota; class Bacteroidia; order 2-12-FULL-35-15; family 2-12-FULL-35-15; genus 2-12-FULL-35-15. The sequence goes on from JBQTHQ010000069.1 coordinate 20,940, forward strand.
CTTCCAGTTGTTTATTTTATTACTTGCTTATTTTTTCTGTATTGCCGGGGTTCTTTACATGAAAAAAAATCACCTGTTTGGATTTCTGTTATTGCTTGTATTAACAATATTGGCATTCGCGAATTTTAATATGCCGGCAGTAACGGAATCGAGGTTCAGGGTGCCGGTATGGCCTTTAATAACAGTGATGAGCGCTTGCGGTATTTATTATGTAAAAGAAAATTTTTCTAAAAAGAAAAAGACAAACCAACCTTAATGCCCCAATTGTTGATCGTATTTCCCGGATTCGCCTTTTGATAATCACGAATATAAAAATCATCATTATACGTGAGGCGATATAAGAAATCGATCCTGATCAGATTAAAAATATTTTCAACTCCCAGGTCTGCCTCAAAATAAGGAACATCTTCCATTACTGTAAAATCATTGTTGCGGTTAAAGCTTTTGTTTTTCTCGCTCAGGTTTCCATAAGCCATGTTCAATCCCACCACTTCCCGTAAGTTCAATTTTTTGATCAAAGGAATACGGTTAAAGATCAAACCACTAAAATGATGCTGCCAGTAGGCTTCAATATATTGATCACTCACAAATTCAAAATAATTCATCTGGTTGAATACGTTATTCGCATAAAAACTTGTTTCGTTCCCCCGCGGAATTTCCAACAAGGTATATGGTATCTGAGAAAACACTTTTCCAACCCTTAAGAATGTCTGGGAATATCCAAGTGTGGCCATCCTGAACCTGTTTGAAACCGATATACTTACTTTATTATAATTAAAATTCCCATCTAACAAATGCTTAATGCCTAAGGTATAATTGAAATTTATAATGGGGGATCTTTTATTTCCAAAGCTGATGCGCTCCGTTCCATTTTGTACATAACGTTCTTTTGTAGAAATTCTTGCATCAAATAATATCTCAGTAATGGAATAATTACGTTGCTGAAAAATACTGAACTGGTCGCCAAACGCAACAGGGAATAATGGTTGTGTACGAATATTCTGAAAAGTGACCCTGGTATTAATTCCGGCATTAAATTCTTTTTCATACCAGATTCGGCTTTCCTGTTTACGAATCAGCTTTGAAATATTTCCGATCTGAGCAGCAAAATTAAATAGATTATTAGGCGATTGGCCTAAATTTATATTGTTTGAAAAATTAAAATTGAGTCCCACCTGGTCGATGTCATCACGATATTGAATACCCACTTTACTCCAGGGATAACGTGTTAAGATTCGTTCGAGCTGTAAATTATATTTAAACCCTTTATCGAGAAATCCGTAAGCACCATACCCACGGATGATCCAGTTTTTGCTGAATTTCTGGTTAGTGCGGAATCCAAGCCGCAAACGTGTTCCTTCATAATTGTTATAAGAATACGCCTCGATATAATGCCCGAAATCAATCGGGCCTATGTCCTGGTAACCGGTAAACAAAAAGTATAAAACGTTTATTGCATTTTTAATAAATGGCAGATCCCTCACTGTATCAATCATATTATACGACTGAGCTTCAAGTTTGGTCAATCGCTCATGACGATTTTCGGCCCACCATGCAGTGTCCTTTGTAATTGCATCTTCAGCGAATGTAATGCGTGTTTCATAAAAATCTTTCTCATGGGGTTTGTTCACCACAAAATACTTATTGGAATTATACGTACGTACCACCATGCTCACAAACTTTTTTGTGAGCTTTGTATAATCGATCATAACACGTGTTTGGGCAGGAACCCAGGGACCTGCTTCCGTAGGAATCAATACTTGCTGGATGCGTGCACGATCCACTAAATTAAAATTCACGTCTTTAGTGACCTCCAAGTCCAACTGTTTAAGGGCAAACGTAGAATCTGTTATCCATAAGGTTCCTGTATAGGCCAGATCTTTTTTATTTTTCGGGCGAACATCTATCCGAAAACATTTGGTGCTGTCAATGAACATACTATCCACCAGGTAATAATTATAAAATAAAAATGCATTATCAGCAATGGGCGATAGAAAATCTTTTCCCTGGATGGCTACGCTATTATTGCAAAAATTATAGTTCTGAAAATCTGTTCCTGTAAGCTGGTTCAATGCAATGCCATCTTTCATTCCAACAAATTTTATTTTAACTGCAGTAACATTCTCGCGTTTTTTTTCTGCCTCTTTATAGGAATATATTTCTGATATCACTTCACTCATCCCAACCGGCAAATTGGCTTTACTCTCCTCTCCTACAGCATGATCAAGGCTATCCCACATGGCAGTTAATGGCTTGAAAATTTTACGTTGGCGCATACGGTCCGTAACATTATCTATATCCCCTTCCTGTTTTGTATAACTGATAAATTGCACGGAATTTAAATTATCGCGATTGTATTTTGCTTTGTTCTCCATTGCATTTTTAATGATCCGCAATGCCGGATTTATTCCGGGAACCACCTCAATCATATTTAGTGTAAGCACTTCCGGGTTTAACTGAAAATTGATGATTTGTGTTTGCCCTTTTTTTACAGGTTTTGCCTTCGATTTATAACCGATAATGGAAATGTAAATGGAATCTTTTGGTGTAAGTGTTTTAATGGAATAATTTCCATCGAAATCAGTAACCGTACCTATGAGGGTCCCTTTAAAATAAATGTTTACAAAAGGGATACCGCTGTTAATACCTGCTTCTGTAACGCGGCCGGTAATAATAGTTTCCTGGGCCTTAAGTGGAACACTTAAAAGCATCAGGAGAAAAAGTAAAAATTGTATTTGTTTAAAGTTTATGAGCATTACCCACCCCTGCCCCTCCCGGGAGGGGACATTGTTGTATTTATAATTTTCGTTCCAGAAGTACCACATTTTCCACATGATGTGTTTGCGGGAACATATCCACGGGTTGTACTTTAGTTACTTTATATTTTTGATCCAATAATTGCAGGTCCCGTGCTTGTGTTGCCGGGTTGCAACTTACATATACAATTCGTTCGGGTTCTATCTCCAGCATTTTTTTTGTGACATCTTCATGCATGCCTGCACGCGGAGGGTCTGTAATGATCACATCCGGCTTCCTGTTATCATTAATGAAAGAATCGTTTAATACGTCCTTCATGTCACCCGCATAAAAAACGGTATTGGTTATATTATTGATCCGGGAATTTATTTTTGCATCTTCTATAGCTGCAGGAACATACTCTATCCCAACCACTTTTTTTGCCTGGCGTGCAACGAAGTTTGCAATTGTTCCTGTTCCTGTATAGAGGTCATACACTATTTCAGTGTTTTTTATCGCTGCAAAATCACGCGTTACTTTGTATAACTCGTAGGCCTGCTCCGGGTTGGTTTGGTAAAAACTTTTAGGACTGATCTTGAATTTTAGGTTCTCCATCTTTTCATAAATGCTATCATTCCCCTTGAATAACTTTATTTCGAGATCGCTGATGGTATCATTACGTTTAGTGTTTATAACGTATTGCAAAGATGTAATTTGCGGAAATGTAGTTGAAAGATGATTCAATAATTTTTCAATTACTTCTTTGTCATCGTAATGGAAGGAAACTATTAACATCCATTCACCGGTAGATGTACTGCGAATAATAATATTACGGAGAAAACCTATCTGCTCCCGCAGATCAAAAAAGGTTAACTTATTCTCCAAGGCATATCTTTTTATTTCATTGCGAATGGCATTGGAAGGTTCTTCCTGTAAATGACAGCGGTCAATATCCAATATTTTATCAAACATTCCCGGGATGTGAAAACCTAAAGCGTTACGAGAGACCTCACCCAAGCCCTCTCCAAAGGAGAGGGCTTTGTCCTCAACCTGCTCCTGGGTTAACCACTTTTTATTGGAAAAAGTAAATTCCAGTTTATTCCGGTAATGATATGTTTTCTTTGAAGGAATGATCTTTTGAATTTCCGGGAGCTCTATTTTTGCAAGACGTGTTAGTGCATCGCTTACTTGTTTTTGTTTGTAGAACAATTGCCATTCGTAATCCATGTTCTGCCATTTACACCCCCCGCATGTTCCAAAATGTTTACAAACAACTTCCACACGTTTATCGGAGTATTTGTGAACCGCAATTGCTTTGCCTTCACGGAATTTATTTTTTTTCCTGGTAAGCTGCACATCTACCACATCTCCGGGAACAGCGTCTTTAATAAATACCACAACATCATCAACACGCCCCAATGCCTGTCCTTCTGTTCCGGCATCGCTCACGCTCACATTCACAAGTATTGGCAATGGTTTTTTATTATTCTTCATAATTCCCAAATTTACTAAAAGCCTTTGGAATAATGAAGGCCTTTGTTTTGGGCGGATTTAAAACAATATTGAATAATTTTTCGTAAATTCGTATAAATGAAAAAACACAATATCATAGAGCTTTTGCGGTCAGAAAAAAAAACCCTTACTTCTAAATTTGGCGTAGAAGAAATTGGCGTATTTGGTTCGTATGCACGAGGAGAAGAAACCTCTGATAGTGATGTGGATATTTTAATTACATTTAAAAAACCTTCATTTGATTCTTTAATGGGGGCTTATCTATATTTGGAAAAAGTGTTAAATAAAAAAGTTGATTTAGTTACGAAGCATAAACATTTATCTTCTCGTTTCCTTAAAATTATTGAAAAAGAGATTATATATGCTTAACAAAGAAGTTCTTATTTTCACATTATTATGAAAAATTACAAACGGAAATTGTTTATGAAATATGTATTGATTTTATTCCAAAGTTAGAGAACGTTATTAAAAAAATTATTGCCAAATTATAAAATTAATATTTACTACTATGAAAGCCGTTATGACCAATAAAACCAGCACGAAGAAAGCCATTGAACTGGAAGATAAATATGGCGCACACAATTACCATCCATTACCTGTGGTATTGGAACGTGGCGAAGGTGTATTTGTATGGGATGTAGAAGGCAAACAATATTTTGATTTCCTGGCCGCTTACAGTGCAGTAAATCAAGGGCATTGTCATCCAAAAATTGTGGCGGCACTGGTGGAACAGGCGCAAAAACTTACACTTACTTCACGTGCTTTTTATAATGATTCATTGGGCGAGTACGAAAAATTCATCACTTCTTATTTTGGATATAATAAAGTACTGCCTATGAATACAGGTGCCGAAGGTGTTGAAACCGCATTGAAACTGGCTCGCAAATGGGGGTATGAAAAAAAGGGAATTGCTCCCAATGAAGCAAAAATCATTGTTTGTACCAACAATTTTCACGGACGTACCATTACGATCGTTTCTTTAAGCAACGACCCTGAAGCAAGAAAAAATTACGGCCCCTACACTCCCGGGATAATCACTGTAGAATATAATAATGTAAATGCTTTAGCTGAAGCACTAAAAGATAAAACCATTGCAGGATTTTTAGTGGAGCCGGTGCAAGGTGAAGCAGGTGTAATTGTACCTGATGAGGGATATTTGAAAAAATGTTTTGACCTGTGTAAAGCAAACAACGTATTGTTCATTGCTGATGAGATACAATCAGGATTGGGACGTACAGGAAAACTATTGGCATGTGACTATGAAAATGTTCATCCGGATATTTTAATATTAGGAAAAGCGCTTTCAGGCGGAACTTATCCTGTTTCCACGGTGTTGGCCAACGATGAAATCATGTTATGTATCAAACCGGGGGAACATGGCTCTACTTATGGAGGAAATCCTTTGGCCTGTAAAGTTGGCATTGCAGCACTAACAGTTTTAAAAGAAGAAAAACTTTCTGAAAATTCAGAGCGATTAGGTAAAATTTTATTGCGTGAATTAAAATCCATTCAAAAAGAAAATCCGGAATTGATAAAACTGGTCCGCGGCAAGGGATTATTCTGTGCCATGGTAATAAATGAGCGTAATGGAAAGAATGCCTGGGATGTTTGTTTAGAATTTATAAAAGAAGGCTTACTAGCCAAACCTACCCGTGGCGATACCATTCGTTTTGCCCCTCCATTGATAATTACTGAAGATCAGTTGATGGAATGTGTAGCGATTATCAGGAAAGTGGTGAAGAGATTTTAAGCTGATCACACCTTTTTTATAAAATGATACCCTCGTTTTATAAATCCTTCTCTTAAATAGAATTTGTGTGCTTTTTCATTTTCAAGATATGCATCCAGCATCACTGTTTCGCAACCTGCTTTCTTTGCTTTGTTGATGCACCAATCACACAATAATTTTCCAATTCCTTTGGAACGATATTGATCATCAATAACTACATTGTCCATTTCCAGGTATTTTCCTGAATAAAGTTTTGTGCAGATCCAGCAACCTGAAATACCAATGCATTTATCATTATCAAATATTCCCACCTGGAAATAACCATGGGCAATCATATCGGGAAGAAATCTGTTATACTCTGCCAGCGTTAAATGTGTTTGTAACTGCTTAATGATCGGAAAATATTGTATCATTTCCCTGATGGTAGTAAATTCTTTGAAAGTATATTGACTCAATGGATTGTTATTTTAAAAATTCCTGCACTACTTTTTCCGCTTCTTCACAGGCATGTTCCAGGGTATCATTCAAGACTATCTTATCAAACCGATCCGCCGTTTTTAATTCATTTGCTGCCTTTCCTATCCTGCGTGCAATGCTTTCAGGGGTTTCTGTTTCACGCAATTTTAAACGTTTTTCAAGATGTTCAATGGATGGAGGCATTACAAAAATCGCCAGCGCTTGGTCTCCAAATTGTTTTTTCAGGTTCAAACCGCCGTTCACATCCATATCAAAAATTATGTGTTTCCCCTTGTTCCAGATGCGTTCGATCTCAACCTTCAGTGTACCATAAAAATTGTCTTTGTATACCTCTTCCCACTCTGCAAATTCCTCATTTTTTATCTTTTGTTTGAATTCTCCTACCGTCAAAAAATAATAGTCCACCCCATGGGTTTCATCCTTGCGTATTGCACGACTGCAGGCAGAAACGGAAAATTCCAGTTCAGGGATCTTCTTGAGCAGGTACTGCACAATGGTTGTTTTACCTGCTCCGGAGGGGGCTGAAAATATAATGAGTTTTCCCTGCATGGCTAAATTGTACGAATAAAATTAGTAAAAAAAAGCATCCATGGCCGGGAGCTGATTCTATATATTCAAAAACAAACAGTTTTATTCTACTGTTCATTGAGCGTTTTGAGAGGGAATTTCTGTTACCTTTGCGCCTGATCAATGGCACTATTCGGACTTTTTAACACCCCCAAAAACACTACCGGCGAAATGTCCTTTTTTGGGCATATTGATGCGCTGCGAGGGCACTTATTTCGTTCTGTACTTGTGGTTTTTATTTTAGCAGCTGTTTTATTTTGTTTCCCGGGTTTTTTATTCGATACGGTTATTTTTGGTCCGCTTAAAAACGATTTTATAACCTATCGTGCATTTTGCAGATTAGGCCATGAGCTTGGTTTAGGTAATGAACTATGTTTCGGAAATTATGAATTCAAACTTCAAAGTTTAGGCCTGGCCGACCAGTTCACCGCACAAATGTGGATCTCTTTTTTAGGAGGATCGATCTTAGGATCACCCTACATATTATGGGAACTGTGGCGCTTTATTAAACCCGCATTAAAAGAAAAAGAAAAAAACGCATCTTCAGGATTTATTATTTCGGCAACACTGTTGTTTGTATTTGGTGTATTGTTTAGCTATTTCATTATTGTTCCTCTTACTGTAAATTTTCTGGGTAATTATCGGGTAAGCGCTATGATCGAAAATAATTTTACGATGGACTCTTATATTTCCACTGTAACTACTCTTTCATTTGCTGCCGGAATCGTGTTTGAATTGCCCGTTATCATTTATTTTCTAAGTAAATTCGGATTGGTTACTCCCGGATCAATGCGTAAATATCGCAAGCATGCCTTTGTTGGGATTTTAATTGTTTCAGCTGTCATTACTCCGTCACCGGATGTAACCTCCATGTTACTGGTGGCATTTCCCTTGTATTTCTTGTATGAAGCAAGTATCTTTGTTTCTCACTATGTTGTGAAGAAACAAGTTAATAGTCATTAGTCATTGGGAGATCGGGAGATTAGGGAACTGGTCACAGGGGATTATTGGGAGAATAGGCTCAGTGGCTCTCTGTGCCTGCCCTGTGTAGCTCTGTGTAATATTTTTCCCTCAGATAATAAACTATTTTAAAAAAATCACAAAAGAATTACTGAGGAACATAACAAATCAAAATTCAAACCATTGCAAATTTTTCTTAAATATCGTTTCTTACCGGCTTTATTGTCTTTGTTTGTTTTTTCCATAGCAACATCCGCACAAACAACCAAGGTAAGCGGCAAAATAGTGGATGCCGTTACCAGGGAGCCCTTGCCTTTTGTGAATATTATTTTTAAAGGCACAACTGTAGGAGCTACCAGTGATATTGAAGGCCAATATACAATTTCAACCACACTTAAAGTAGATTCCATAATTATTTCTTATGTGGGTTATAATAAAATAACCAGGGGGATCAAATATGGAAGCCTGCAGACAATTAATATCGGGCTTACACAAGGGGTTGAGTTAATGACAGTAGAAGTAAGGGCAGGGGAAAACCCTGCTCACCGGATCTTACGAAAAATCATTGCCAACAAAAATAAAAACGACAGAAAAAAATTAGATGCTTATCAATATGAGGTGTACAACAAAGTAGAATTTGATTTGAATAACCTGAGTGAAGATTTTCAGAATAATGTATTATTAAAACCTTTCTCGTTCATCTTTGATAATATTGACAGCTCTAATGCGAAGGAAAAGCCTTATCTGCCAATATTCATGACCGAATCCCTATCTGATTTTTATTATCGTAAAAATCCGAAAACACGCAATGAATATATTAAAGCAAGTAAAGTTGCCGGCGTTCAAAATGAAAGCGTATCACAGTTTATGGGTGATATGTATCAAAATGTAAATATCTATGATAATACTATTATTGTTTTTGGGAAAAATTTTATCAGTCCGATCAATGATAATGCATTGCTGTTTTATAAATTTTACCTGATCGATAGTATGGTGATTGATGGTCATAAATGTTACCAGTTACAATTTAAACCGAAACGAAAACAGGAATTAACATTTACCGGGAACCTTTGGGCCGCTGATACTTCATTTGCCATCAAACAACTAGAAATGAGTATTGCTGATGATGCCAACATAAATTTTATTACCGCTACCAATGTCGTTCAAAAATACATCATGATAGATAGTGTGTGGATGATGGATAAAGAACGACTGGTAATTGACTTTAATCCTTTTCCTGTAGAGAATAAGAAAAAAGCCATGATGGGAATTTATGGCCGTAAAACCGCTTCTTACGGAAGTTTTAAAATTAACCAGCCGAAAGAAGATGATTTTTATTCGCTCACCGAAAATTTAAAAGTAGCGGAAGATGCTTTTAACAAAAATGAAGCCTATTGGAAGGCGCACCGATTAGATAGCTTATCAAAAAATGAAAAGCAGATCTATCACATGGTGGATACCCTGCAAACATTGCCAATATACCATACCTGGGTAGATATTTTGCAACTGTTTGTAACAGGTTATAAAATAAAAGGGAATTTTGAATATGGCCCATACTTTAATATGTACAGCTTTAATGAAATTGAAGGGAACCGTTTCCGCTTTGGCGGGCGCACAAGTAATCAATTTAGCAAGTGGTATGAGTTAAGTGGCTATGTGGCATATGGCACCCGTGATGAAAAGTTTAAATACAGCCTGGGGATCCGGTCTTTTATTGATAAAAATCCACGTACAATGGTGGGCCTGTATTATAAAAATGACAATGAAATTTTAGGGCAAAGCCAAAATGGTTTTACCACTGATAATATCCTGGCATCTGTTTTTAGGATCTCTCCATTACGTAACTTAACTAATGTAAAACAAGTACATGCTTATATTGACCGGCAATGGTTTTCAGGGTTTAATACCAAGCTGAGTTTTTATAACCGACAAATGTCCCCGCTTGGGACGTTTAATTATGAATATTATAAAACATCAACTACCATTGCAAATAAAGATCACATCACTACCTCCGAAATACGTTTACTGACCAGGCTGGCTTACCATGAAAAATTTATTGACGGAGCATTTACACGAGTTAGCTTAGGCACACGCAATCCAATTTTACAAGCACAATACACTCTTGGAATAAAAGACCTTTTTAATAGTGATTACAATTATCAAAAGTTAGTAGTAAATATTGACGACCGCTTACGAATAAACCCTATCGGATATTTTGATTATACCCTGGAGTATGGAAAAGTATGGGGACAATTACCTTATCCCTTGCTGGAATTGCATGGAGGAAATGAAACATATGTTTATGATATGTATGCATTTAACGGTATGAGTTTTTATGAATTTGTAAGCGATGAGTATGGATCAGCGTCTATCTCACACCATTTTGATGGATTCTTTTTAAATAAAATCCCATTGATGCGCCGGTTAAAATGGCGGGAAGTGGTAGGAGGAAAAGCATTGATCGGAAGAGTAGGTGATAAGAACAGGCAATTACTGATATTTCCTAACAGCCTTTATGATTTAAGACGCGGGCCTTATTTTGAAGCAACTGCAGGGATAGAAAATATTTTTAAAGTATTCCGGATTGATGGGATATGGCGTTTAGCATATCTTGATAATCCACGTGTAACGCCTTTCAGTATCCGGTTCTCGTTACAATTTGTTTTTTAATAGTTCTGTGGCTTTTATCGAATTCCTAAAATATTAAACAACCAATATAGCAGCGCACCTAATAATCCGCTAATGGGAATCGTTAAAATCCATGCCCAAAGCAAATTAACAGTTACACCCCAACGTACGGCGGATACGCGTTTTGTGACACCTACACCAATGATAGAACCTGTTATTGTATGAGTTGTACTAACAGGTATTCCTAATTTTTCTGTCATAAAAAGCGTAAGTGCGCCGGCAGTTTCGGCGCTAACACCTTCCAAGGGAGTTACTTTAGTAATACGTGTTCCCATTGTTTTGATAATTTTCCATCCTCCCATCATTGTACCAATACCAATAGCCATATAACACGCCATGGGAACCCAATCAGGAATATGTTTGATCACCATTTTTCCTTTGCCATCTGCTTCCTGTACAATGTTTGCCCAATCAGGAATTGGGAGGCCTTGCGCTTTAAGCTGGGCCATATACACCATTAATGCGGCTGCAATTATTCCCATTACTTTTTGTGCATCATTACCACCATGCCCGATACTAAATAAACCGGATGATACCAATTGAAGCCGTTTGAACCAGCGTTCCGCTTTTGCCGGGTGTGCCTTTTTACAAATATTTACAATGACCAGGTTAATGATCGCTCCAATAAGCAAGCCTACAAAAGGAGCAAGAAAAATAAACGCGAACGTAGTAATGATCTTTTCCTGGTTCACTACGGAAAAACCTGCATGGGCAATAGCTGCACCGGAAAATCCACCGATCAGTGTATGTGATGAACTGGAAGGGATACCAAACCACCAGGTAAGCAGGTTCCAGGAAATGGCGGCAAGCAATCCGGCAGCCACAACCGCGAACGTAATGGAATCAGGCTTTACAATTTTGGCAACAGTATCGGCAACTTTTAAATCAAATATCCAAAAGGCGATCACATTAAAAAATGCGGCCCATAGCACTGCCTGGAAAGGTGATAATACCTTCGTGGATACCACAGTGGCTATTGAATTTGCCGCATCATGAAAACCATTGATAAGGTCAAAAATAATTGCAAGAATGATGATGATAATTAATATGGTCATAACTTACTTAAGCGTTTTTTACAAGAATAGTATTGATAACATTTGCGGCATCTTCACATTTATCAGTTGCAATTTCAAGCATTGATAAAATATCTTTCATTTTAATTACTTCTACCGCATTTTTTTCTTCTTCAAATAATTTGGCTATTGCCATATCAAAAATATCGTCTGCATGATTTTCAATACTATTAATACGAACACATGCTTCTTTAATTTTTGTAATATTTCGCATGTTGCGTAATTCTAAAACAGCATTCTGCAACTCCTCCGCTGCCTTCTGGATCAACTCCGCCAATTTGATAATTGCCGGTGTCATATTTTCTATTTTATACAACTCAATCCGTTTTGATACTCCATGGATAAGATCAACAATATCGTCTATAGCCGCTACCAGATGATTGATATCCTCCCGGTCGAATGGCGTAATAAAGTTGGAGCTTAATTCATTAAATGTTTCATGTGTGATATTATCCCCAACATGCTCCAAACGTTCGATCTCACGAACAAGTTCTCTTCTTCGTTCGGGCGAGGATGCAGTTACCAATTCTACTAATGTTCTTGCAGTTTCAGTTACATTAGCTGTAGATTTTTCAAATAATTCAAAAAATATTTTATTTTTTGGTTGAAAAAATTGGAAAATGTTTAGGTTCATCGTATTAGATTTTGATGTTAAATTAATGTTAAACAAAAGTAATGGCCGAAACCGGTTCTGACGGCCCGGCAACTTTACTATTGTGTTAAACTAATGTTAAATTAATGTTAAGAACATTTTCAATATTGTGAAAATCAATAGATTATAATACAAAAAGGATTTGGGAATGAAAAATTTAGCTTTCTGATTTAGAGCGGTGTTTTAATACTTTGGCTTCTATGTAAAATATTATTTCTTCGGCCATATTTTTAACCTGGTCACCAACGCGTTCCAGTTTACGAATAATAGATAAGAGATACAAGGAGGCTTCAATGTTTTCCGGATGGTTTCTGATATATGCTGAAACCAGTGAGCTTGCCTTCAGATTAATTTCATCCAGCAATTCATCTTTTTGAAATGCTTTTCGTGCAAGGACTGTGTCTTCTTTATCAAATGCTTCTAATACCTCTTCCATCATGTGGATAGCTGCCTCATACATTTCAACTGCACAGGTAATATCCAATAATTTTTTATCAAAACTATTATCTACATTGATCACAAATTTGGCAATTCCTTCTGCAATATCACCTGTACGCTCCAGGTTATTATTGATCTTTAATACCGCCAGCACGAAACGAAGATCTACTGCCACAGGATTAAATAAAGCAAAGATATTTTCACAATCCCTATCCAATTTTAATTCATATGCGTTTACACGTCTTTCACTCAAAATGACTTCCCGGGCCAGATCTTTATCCAGTTTCAATAATGATTCCTTGCCTTTGCGTAATTGCAAATTCACCAGCATCCACATTTTAATGGTTTCTGCTTTTAATTGTTGTAATTCAATGTCTATTTGCATGGTCTATTCAGATTTCAGATCCCAAATTTCAGATCGTCATTCATTATAATTTATAATCTACAATTCATAATTTTTATCCGAAGCGTCCTGTAATATAATTCTGTGTTCGTTCCAGTTTAGGGTTTGTAAAAATAATTTTTGTATCGTCATATTCTATTAATTCCCCCATATAAAAGAAAGCTGTTTTATCGCTTATTCGCCCCGCTTGTTGCATATTATGTGTCACAATCACAATAGTATATTTTGATTTTAACTGATAGATCAATTCTTCTATTTTAGCGGAAGATATTGGGTCCAGAGCAGATGCTGGCTCATCCATCAAAATTACTGTGGGTTGAACTGCAAGCGTACGAGCTATGCATAAGCGCTGTTGCTGGCCCCCCGATAAGGCTAATGCGGAATCCTTTAACTTATCTTTTACTTCATCCCACAATGCTGCCTGCACCAATGATTGTTCTACAGTTTGGTCCAAGATCTTTTTATCCTTGATCCCCTGTATTTTTAAGCCATAAATCACATTTTCATATATGGATTTCGGAAATGGATTTGGTTTTTGAAAAACCATCCCTACCTGTTTTCTTAATTCTTCAACGCGAATATTTTTATCATATATATTTTTCCCGTCAATGGAAACATTTCCTTCCAGTTTAAACGTATCGATATAATCATTCATGCGATTAAACAAGCGAAGAAATGTAGATTTACCGCAGCCCGAAGGACCAATAAATGCAGTAACAGTATTGGGTTTGATTCCAATATTTACATCCCTGAGAACATGATTAGAGCCATAAAAAACGCCAACATTTTTCGCTTCAAGTTTATACATACGGAATTTTTATATTATTTTATTTAATTACTATTTTACTTTCCTTTGCCATCTGTTCCGAAGATACATAGCAATCCCATTTAGTACAAATGTAATGAGCAGCAATATAATAATTGCAGCTGCGGCATTAATTGCAAAGCCTTTCTGGGGCCTTGATATCCAATTAAAAATTTGAATGGGGAGTACTGAAAATTCATCTGTTGGACTTGACGGTACAAATGGCACATATGCTAATGCACCAATAACAATCAAAGGCGCTGTTTCACCAATTGCTCTTGATAATGCCAGGATCACACCGGTAATGATACCTCCTAATGATGCGGGCAATTGCTGGTGCCATACTGTTTGCCATTTTGATGCGCCCATTGCAAAGGATGCTTCCTTGATTGATTTAGGAACAGCTTTTATTGCTTCACGTGTCGATACAATTATAATCGGTAAAATTAATAAGGCCAGGGTAGATGCCCCTGCCAATAAACTCCCGCCCATCCCCATAACTCTTCCGAAAATTTCCAATCCTAAAAGGCCGTAAATGATGGAAGGAACCCCCGCGAGGTTACTGATGTTTACTTCCAGGATGTTCCCAAGCCTACCTTTTTTCCCATATTCTTCCAAATAAATTCCGGCAGAAATTCCCAATGGAATTGCAATCAATGCTGTTAAACACATGATCCATAAAGTACCCACCAGAGCCGGCAATATTCCTGCTTTTCCAGGAATACGTGATGGCAGACTGGTAATAAACTTCCAATCGATCCTGCTAAATCCTTCTATTAAAATATTTCCAATGAATATAGCAAGCATTAATAATCCAAACAGTGTGCAGGCAATGCCAAAGTATTTAAACGCATTATCTTTTATCCTGTTTTTTGTTGCGCTATTCATATTTTTCCTGAAATTTCTTTTTGACCCAAAAGCTAATATTATTTAAAATAAAGGTGAGTACAAACAACGCCATACCTGCGGCAAATATGGTTCTGTATTCCAATGAGCCATGTGCCACATCTCCTGTACTTACCTGAACAATATAAGTGGTTATTGTTTCAATTGGAACCAATGGGTTTAAGGTTAAACGCGGCTGCTGTCCGGCAGCAATGGCAACGATCATCGTTTCTCCTACAGCACGTGAAATCCCAAGTATCACAGATACAATGATCCCTGATGATGCAGCCGGAACAATCACTTTAAAAGCTGTTTGTAAACGTGTTGATCCCATTCCGTAAGACGCTTCACGTAATGATTTAGGAACAGCATATAATGCATCTTCACTTAACGATGTAATTAAAGGAATGATCATTATTCCCATTACTATGCCGGAGGAAAGCGCATTAAACCCGGCCATATCAGGAATTAATTTTTGTAAAAAAGGAGTGATGACTGACAATGCAAAAAAACCATATACCACCGTAGGCACCGCAGCCAGTATTTCCAACATCGGTTTTATTGTTTTACGAAATGCCTGGGGAGCGTATTCATTCAGGTAAATTGCTATGGTTAATCCAGTCGGAAGAGCCACGCTGATTGCTATTAAAGTGGTAAGGAGTGTACCGGTAACTAATGGTAAAATCCCAAAGTGTTTATCTGCAAAAAGAGGTGTCCACTGAGTATCTGTTAAAAAATCAATAATGGAAACCTCGCTAAAAAAATCAATTGCCTGGGAAAGCAGAACCCAAATGATGCCAACAGTAGTAAGTATTGTAATAATTGCAGCTAATAATAAACCTGATTCAATTATCTTTTCTTTTGGTCTTAACATACTATTTTTTTAACGCATTTGGCTCCGCAATACTGCGGAGCCAAATTGCTATACACTATAATATTAACTCGATTTAAATTTATTTCGGGAGTGTTTTTACAAAGTCGTCAAATTTTGCTTTCTCCGCTTTATATTCTTCATCTGTCATCGCAATGTACCCAACTTCCTGTGAAAGAGCTCCACCCTGGGTTAAATAAAAGTCCACAAATGTTTGAACTTCTTTACGTTTTGCAGCAGTACTATTCACATAAATAAATAAAGGACGGCTAAGTGGCGCATACGTTTTGTTTTTGACTGTTTCAATTGACGGAAGGATCGGGCCTTTTCCATTTTCATCTTTCTGATCATCAACCGGGATCACTTTTAGTTTGTCTTTATTTTCTTCAAAATAAGCAATTCCAAAAAAGCCCAATGCTAATTTATCCGTTGAGATACCTTGTACAAGAACATTATCATCCTCGCTTGCTGTATAATCCCCGCGACTTGAATGGCTTTTACCAACAATTGCTTCTGTAAAATAATCATAGGTTCCTGATTCCACTCCTGCACCAAATAAATGGATCTCTTCCTTTGGCCATTCCGGACGGATCTGATTCCAGTATTTTATTTTTCCTTGTGCTTCCGGCTCCCATATTTTTTTTAATTCGGCTACTGTAATATCATTTACCCAGGAGTTTTTAGGGTTTACTACAACTGCTAATCCGTCAAATGCGACCCTTAACTCAAGATGCCCGATATTATTAGTTTTACATAAACTATCCTCCGTAGATTTAATGGAGCGTGACGCATCATTGATATCTATTTCGCCACGGCTAAATTTTTTAAATCCCCCACCCGTTCCTGATAATCCTACAGTAACTTTTACAGCCGGATGAACTGCTTTAAATTCTTCAGCTACCGCCTCTGTGATAGGATAAACCGTACTAGAGCCGTCAATTTTAATGTCGCCCGAAAGCTTTTCTGAATTACCTGATTCCTGTTTTGAATTGCTTGAACCTCCACATGCATTTAAAATTAATGTAATGGCAATTACCGTTAATGTTGTTTTTATTGCTTTTATCATTTGCTTTTATTTTTTGGTAAAGGAACTACCTCAATGTTAACAGTACATTAACCGTTTGTTAATTTTAGAGCTTTGGATCGAGGTTTGTTGTTGTAATTAAAAACAAACAGGAAGAAAACATCTCTCTTCCTGCGCGTTTAAACTCACAACAAACTGAAAAATTAAAAATTCAATTGTGCCTGAAGACGCAATAAACTGCCTTTTTGCTTATTATGTTGTAACTTATAATCTTCGAATATCCTATCTGAAATGGTATACATAGCAACCAATTCAAAATTTTTAACCGGCTGCCATTCTATTCCCAGCTCATATTCATGTACGATATATGTCCTGGCATCGGTTTCGTGTTTTTTACCTCCATTATAGTATTGTGCTCTTGCGAAGGGTATGATAATTTGTTTTTTTGCTTGTAAAAGATAGGAAACGGTAATATATCCGCCTTCAAGTGGCAATGTTTCAATAGAATCACTTACGGGATTGAATTCCGGCCCACGGCCCCAATTATATTCCGCTTGGATCCCGAAAGGTTTTGGATATAGCACAAAACTGGCTGCTACACGCTCATCAACAAAAGAAAATTCTTTGTTAGGAGTTTTTACTCCCGTTGAACGGTTTTCCACTACATGCATTCCTTTGTATCCCTGCACGCCAACTTCAATAACCTGACTGAAAATCTCTAATGGATAGGATAAACGCGCGACATAATGCGGATCATTATTCAGATCATTTTTATTTGCAGTTTGACCATTAAATGCCCCTATTCCAAAAACTCCATAATCGCCGCTTCCCTTTAGACCATCATTTACAAGAGAAGAAAATAACTTTCTTGTTTTTTCAGGCGCCCAATAAAAGAAAACGCCCAGGTCACGTTCATTCGTAAAAGCACTGTTAAGCGCATCATCCCGATCCAAAGGCAAACGGTTTTGGCTGGATTGTAAATTTTCAAATCCAAAAGGCACCTTACTTTGCCCTATGCGAAAACGAAACTCTTTCTTTTTGTCTAAAGAAACATCAAAGTAAGCATCCCTGATTTGTGCAAAATTATTAATTCCTGTTCCGGGAGACGAAGCCAGGTCAGGTTGTATGTATATATAAACCCTGTCATGTACATTTCCAAAGAATATCAATCGCATCCGCCTGATGAATAAGCCTCCGCTGCCCCAGGATTTATCACACTGATCACATTTGAGTGAGTCATTAGTTTCCAAAAACCTGTTATAACGTACCTGCATATATCCTCTCAACGCAATTTGGTCATACCATTTTTTCGGAGCTTCTTTTGGAGCTTCCTTTACAGGCTCGTTAGCAATCGAATCTTTTTTAGGTTCTTGTGAGTAACCTGTATTGATAGTAGTTGAAAAAGCGATACAGGTTAATAAAATGTTTCTTTTAAAGTTCATCGTCATTAATTTATGGTTAATTAAAAAATATCTACGACAAATGTATTTTAGGGATTTGCCAGCTATGTTATCAAAATGTTATGATTTTGTGAATAATGTGATCAAAATAAAAAAGACCGGTAAAAATCACCGGTCTTTTATTGTACATATACAATATTTAATGTTTTACAAATAGTACCTGAAATAGGAGGCAGATATGTAGTTTCATCAAACTGCGCTAACTTTTCGGCAGCCCCGGGCTTCATTTACCTCGAAGCAACCAGGCATAACTTCCTGCATAATTTCTTGAATTAATTCAGAATAAAGATATCTTTTTTGAAAACAGAAATGAGTTGTTCCTATTAATGTGCTTTCCGCAAATCGGGGTTATAGTTTATTCCAAGCTGAAGATATTCTTTAGTCACACCCCCAACCGTTTGCATCATATAGCCTAATTGAACGCTAAATGGAGAACTGAATTGAAAGCCTATTGCACCATAAAGCCGATTCCGGTCAAATGGCGTATTGCTCAAATGGATAAAAATTTCATTGTAAAAACTAGTAAATAGTGTTTTTTTAATCAACTCTTTATTATTAATAGGTACGGTTACTCTCAATAAGTATCGGATCCTGTTTTTATAACTTATAGCGTTTGTTTCAATCCATCTCTGTTCCATACGATAACGATGTTCAAAAAATAAACGGTCTGAATTATTTTTCAGAATGATCTGTTCCCATAATCTGTTCTCTTCTATAATTTGTGGTTTAAAAATTTTTTCATCGTTTGCATAATTGGTGATCCATCCATAACCTGCTGTTAAAATAATATGGGGATTGTGATGAAAATTAATTCCTCCTCGCAATAAGATCTGTTCACTATTTGGCTGTATGTTATAACTTCTAAATTGAGCTTCAACATGGATGCTCAACTTATTATGGATCCTTGTTTGATTAAACAGCATAAACCAGTTTCCTGGTTCAGTGGTTTTATTTTGCGCATCAACAAAGAAAGAAATCCCCAAAAAAAATAAAAAACAGGAAAAAGTTAGTCCTTTTAAAAACATAATTGATTGTTTTAAGATTCAGAAAATAAAACCGGGGAATTGGAAACTCAGTTTACCAATATAGCCCCGGCTATTCTATTGAATCATTTCAGATTCTAACCAAACGTTAATTTGTGTTCATTTTATACTTTCTCAAGTCGATAAACCGCGTGTAAATCCTTTGCAGAAGTAAAGTTTACATCCAGGTCTTTGATCACCCCATCTCTAAGATCGTACACCCAGCCGTGCAAGTGAAGTTCCTGATTATTTTTCCAGGCATTTTGCACAATGGTTGTTTTGCCTAAGGCATTTACCTGCTCTATCACATTTAATTCTATAAATCTTCTGACGCGCTCATTTTCATCTTTAATGGCATCTAATTGCAGGTAGTGATAGCGATATACATCTTTAATGTGACGAAGCCAGTTATCTATTAAACCATACTGTTTATTCCCCATTGCAGCTATTACTCCACCGCAACCATAGTGGCCGCAAACAATAACATGTTTTACTTTTAGCACTTCTACTGCATAGGATAATACACTTAATAAATTCATATCGCTATGCACTACCATATTAGCAATATTTCGGTGCACAAATATTTCACCTGATTTTGTCCCGGTAATTTCATTTGCAGGAACACGACTATCGGAACAGCCTATCCACAAATATTCAGGGCTTTGGCCCAGAGTCAGGCCTTTAAAATAACCAGGATCCTGGGCCAGCTTCTCTGCGGCCCATTTTTTATTGCCTTCCAAAAGGCGATTATAACTTTTTTGCATTGTTTTATTATTTTAAGTTAAAAATTAAAATGTGTTTTAAATATCAAATATTTACTTCATAATTAGTAAATAATCTGTTATATGGTTAATATCCGGACATTCCTTTAAATGCAGGAATATTTTTCAGCTCGAGTTTTATATTTTTAAGTTCTGCAGTGTTTTTGAAATCGTGAATAATTTCAATAACATCAATATCTATATTATGTGATTTACTTCCATCGATCACTACCGTAGCATTATCAGGCACTTCTCTAAGTGTTAATGCTATACTTCCTTTATTAAGAAAAGAAACTTCTTCTGCTAACTGAATGATTATTTTGTCATCACCATTTGATTTATGGAAAAAATAAGCAAGCTTGTAATTGTTTCGCAGAATAATAAAGAAAGAAACAACCATCCCAATACCAATACCTTTCAAGAGATCGGAAAATTGTATGGCTACTACCGTAACTACAAATGGAACAAACTGCTCCCAACCCAGTTTAAACATGGATTTAAACAGCGACACTTTTGCCAGTTTATATCCTACCACTAAAAGCACAGCGGCTAAACACGATAAGGGTATTTTATTTAAAATTGAGGCTAAGCCTATTACACTTAACAATAAAAATATTCCGTGAATAATTGCCGATAATCTGGTTTTTCCTCCCGCATTTATATTTGCCGAACTACGCACAATAACTGCGGTTAAAGGCAATCCTCCAATTAGTCCTGATGTTAAGTTCCCCAGGCCCTGAGCTTTTAATTCACGGTTAGTAGGAGTGTTTCTTTTGTATGGGTCCAGTTTATCTGCGGCCTCAATACACAACAATGTTTCCAGGCTGGCAATTATGGCTATTGTAATAGCAGCCACATATACATGATAGTTCCCAAATGCAGTAAAGTCGGGTAAAGTAAATTGGCTTATAAATTCCTGAGGCGAATTTGCAACCGGCAATTGAACCAGCTTATCACCACTTAATCCTAATGAAGGATTATAAATCTTAAATATTTCATTTATTACAACCCCGGATACTACTGCCACCAATGCACCCGGAACAGTTTTAAAGAATGAATATTTTCTAAGAAACGGACGCTCCCACATGATCAAAATAAATAATGAGATCAAAGCAATGATCACCGCTCCCGGATGGATATAATTAACAGACATCAATATTTCGGAAAATGTATTCTGGCCATCTGCCTGTATAAAAGCTAAATCGCCTTCATTATCTTTATCATACCCCATTGCATGAGGAATCTGTTTTAATATCAAAATGATCCCGATAGCAGCAAGCATGCCTTTTATTACACTGGAAGGAAAATAATGCGCTATGATCCCTGCTCTTAAATAACCCAGAGCAATTTGGAGTAATCCTGCTAATACAACAGCAAGCAGGAATGCTTCATAACCCAATTGTGTAATAGCTCCTAAAACAATAACTGTAAGACCTGCTGCCGGGCCACTTACACTTAATGCTGATCCACTTGTGAAAGCAACGACTATTCCTCCTACTATACCGGCAATTATTCCGGAAAATAGAGGTGCGCCTGATGCCAGCGCAATTCCTAAACATAAAGGCAATGCCACAAGGAAAACTACCAATCCCGCTGGAAAATCATTTTTAATATACTTAAAGCTGAGCCCTGTATTCTTGATATCAATATCCATAAACTATAATATTATTGTGAAACCATATTGGTATCACAGATAAAACACTAATTGAAATTAAAATGGGAAACACGTAACGCGAAACGCCCGTGCATAGGATTAAAACTACAACTGTTCGGGAGGTGAATAAACTCCCAAGCTGTAATCTGAGTTGAGGTATAAAAGTTTGGAATGTTGTTTAAAAGATAGTTGGGCCGAAGGGGTCAGTTGATCAGCCTTTCCCTCAAATAAATATTCCCTGACTTCCTTTTTTTCATCCTTTTCATTTGATTCCTCTGACTCTGAGTTTTTCTCCTCGCAGTCATATACATAGGTAATCGAACTATCGGTTATATTAAAAAAGTAGTCAAGCCCTTTAAAATTGAAAGCGGCCATAACCAAGATAAGGAGGCTATATGTAATTATTTTTTTCAACTATTGGCAAATATGCAAAAAAAATACGATTTCTTCTAGTAATTGAATTTTAATTCTCTTTTTCTTCGCAAAAATATTAATCCGAAATTAAACTTAAACAGATTTAATATTTTTTAACAATTGGAAATTATAAATTAACTAAAGTAAACTTAATCTTACCTTAATGTAAAAGCGTAATTACAAAACTACTTTAGCCCATTATTTAAAAATAAAATAATGAGTGCGCCCAATAATTTTAAAATTTTAGTTATTGATACGGATGTTGAATTGTTGATGGCTTTAGAGCTTGTTTTAAAAGAAGAGGGTTTTGAGGTGGTTACTTCTAATAATTCGGCTAAAGCTATTCTGTTAGCTGAAAAAGAGAATCCTCAATTGATATTAGTGGAGCTTTTAATGCCTGAGTTAGATGGGATTGATATTTGTATAGAGCTTAAAAAAAAGCCGACCCTTATCAATACCATGATTGTTTTTCATACTGATCGCAATGAAGATTATTCACAAATTGCTGCTTTTAATGCCGGAGCAGACGACTATATCATTAAGCCGGTGAAAGCACGGGTATTGGTCAGCAGGTTTAAGAGCATTATTAAAACGGCATAACGTACATCAGGAACAAAATATTAAACCTTCTGCAGTTGGTCTGAGCATTGACCGTGAACGTTATCTGATCTTTAAGGATGGTGAAGAAATTGTTTTGCCCCGTAAGGAATTTGAATTGTTAGCATTACTTTCTGAATCCCCGCGAAAAGTTTTTACCCGAAAAGAAATTTCACAGCTTATTTTGGGGTATGATTTTTATACAAAGAATAGAACTATAGATGTTCATATTCGCAAGCTGCGCGAAAAACTAGGAAACAAATACATTAAGACAATTAAAGGCATCGGATATAGCCTGGAGGTATAATGTGATTTACATATTACTGTAATTCTTTTCGCTGGTAAGCTTTCCATTTTCATCCCACATTGACCAGGTTTCTGTTTTTTCGCCCATTGCATAGTACATTTCATAACGTTTGGTTCCCTTTCCATCCCATATCATCCAGGTACCATCCTTTTTTCCTGACACATAAAATGCTTCCGCTATTTTGCGCCCTGCTTCATCCCAGCGTAACCATTGCCCATTTTTTTCACCGCTTAAAAAACTTCCTGTTTCCATCACATCACCACTTTCATAATAATAAGTAGCGATTCCATTTAATTTGCCCTTAATGATTTCAACAGATGAAAATTTTTTCCCTGTTTCAGAATATGTTATATAAGTTCCCGCATATAAATCTCCCACACTGTTATAATATAAGCCTTCTTTTAAAATAATATGCTGAGCCGATACTCCTAAAGCTATTATAAAGCTTACGATGAGTAAAAAAATTGCTTTTTTCATGGGGCGCTTATTTTATTAGTTATTTACTAATTTATAACGCAAAGGAATAAAAAAAGTTTTAATAAAAATCTTACGCGTGCATAAATTTATGTTCATGTTAAGTTAATGTAAAGTTAACGTGCGGGGTAGGTAAATCTTCGATCCTTTAAAAAAAGCAAAGCCTACCGCCCCGAGTACTCGGGGCGGTAGGCTTTAAAAGTGACACTGATAAAATTTATTTTGCTTCTAACTCAACAACAATTGTATTATATGAAAAAGGGGCAATGTTAACTTTAGAATCATTGTAGGAAATGTACTTTACAAGCGCTTCGGTTTTTGAAGTTTGGATATTCGCAGAGAAGTTTCCGTTTAGATCGGTATGAAAAATTTTATCCCCAATTTTAACTTCTGCTCCCGCAATTTCTTCCCCGCTTACCTTATCAATCACTTTCCCTGAAATTAGTTTGGTTTCGTTCTTCTCCTTGCTTTTACCAATGTTCCCGGCAATTAATGTACTTCCGGTGACGATCATTATTGCTATTAAAATATACTTTTTCATTGATGTATTATTATTAATGCAAAACTACTTCATCAATGAAAAATAAGTGGAAGCAAAATTTTAAATTTATATGACCATTAGGTTATGAATGTAAATTTTACGTTATCAATAATTATTTATTTTTTGCTCTTCCACCACCAAACCATCTTCTTTTATTGTTCTGAGAGGGGTGACCAGATTGCTGAGGTTTTTTAAATGATCGTCTTTGTTGTTGTTTGGGAGCGGGCACAGGATTGTGATTCATTAACGGAAAAGGGTGCCCATCAATCACCGGGATTGATTTTGCGATTAATTTATGTATGTCTCTTAAGTATTCCTTTTCTTCCACATCGCAAAATGAAAAAGCTATTCCGCTTGCCCCTGCACGACCTGTACGTCCTATCCGGTGAACATAGGTCTCCGGAATATTAGGCAATTCATAATTGATAACATGTGATAAATCTTCTATATCAATACCTCTTGCGGCAATATCAGTTGCGACCAATACCCGTGTTTGTTTTGTTTTAAAATTATTCAATGCATTTTGCCGTGCATTTTGTGATTTATTTCCATGAATGGCTTGTGCCGATATTCCCAATTTTGTCAAATCTCTTGCTACCTTATCCGCCCCGTGTTTGGTACGGGTAAAAACCAATGCTGTTTCAATAGTTTTATTCTTCAGTAAATGGGCGAGCAGGGCTTTTTTATTTTCTTTATCTACAAAATACACCGCTTGTTTTATTGTGTTTGCTGTGGATGAAACCGGCGTTACTTCTACACGTTCAGGATTCACCAGAATTGTACTTGCTAATTTTGAAATTTCAGCAGGCATCGTTGCGGAAAAGAACAAGGTTTGTTTTTTAACCGGCAATTTGGCGATCACTCTTTTTACATCATGAATAAATCCCATATCTAACATCCGATCCGCTTCATCCAATACAAATATTTTTATATGTTGCAGATGAACAAAGCGCTGATTCATCAAATCAAGTAATCTACCGGGAGTCGCAATCAGGATATCTACCCCATTTCGCAAAGCTTCTACCTGGTGATGTTGGGAAACCCCTCCAAAGATCACCTTGTGTTTTAGGTTAATATGTTTTCCATAAGCCGAAAAACTTTCCCCTATCTGGATCGCCAGTTCACGTGTAGGCGTTAATATGAGTGTTTTGACGGTTCTTTGCTTTTCTACAATTTTTTCTTCCTGAAGTAGTTGTAAAATAGGAATGGCGAATGCCGCTGTTTTTCCAGTGCCCGTTTGAGCACAGCCTAATAAATCCTTTTGTTTCAATACAATTGGAATTGCTTGTTCCTGAATAGGCGTAGGCTGTGTATAGCCTTCTGTTTTTAAAGCCCTCAATATGGGCTCAATTAAATTTAATTTTTCGAATGACATTTATATATGATTAATTAATGCTAAAAAACCGGATGACAAAAATCGTTTGGTTGAGAATTATCGCGTTCGATTGAACTATTCTGGAGATATAAAGCATGTAAATATAAGTATTTAACCTTACATGCTGTATACTTAAAAAGAAAGCTGTTATGAAAATAGCTGATTATTCGTTTATCACCTTAACTACTCTGTTACCATTTGAACAAGAAACCGAAACGAAATACACACCTTTGGGTTGTTCTTGTAAATCAACTGTTGTTTTTAAATTACCCTTTAGTCCAACAAGCGTCTGAGTGTATACATCAGACCCCAGTATATTTTTAACTTCCAGCTTATAATCGTCTTGTTTATTTGCCACTATATCCAATTGGAATATTCCATGAGCAGGGTTAGGGAAAACATTAATTTCAATAGCTGCATTATTTGCCAAATTTATTCCTACAGAACTTAGCAGGCCCGTAGCGATCAAATTTGATTGCTGCCACAATGGACGTAATGTAACATCATTCACATTTAAAAATCCATCCATTCTGGTTACCTGGCCTTGTGTAAACATTTTATAGCATGCAAAACGCCCTGAATAATCCATATAGTTTTCAACATTCACCAGCGGGGTCCCCGAACAAGTTGATGTAGGAGTGGTGGCTGTTGGGCTTGAATGACATGTTAAGTTATTATTAGAAACAGGAGGGGTATCAGCAACGTAATCACCGGGGCTGTTACAACCATTTTCAAAAGTATGACGACAGTTCATAGCATGGGCAAGCTCATGAGCAAATGTAGAAGCAAATTCATCTGTATCGTAATTAGGAACTCCTAAATATTGACCATTATAAACCGTTTTTGCTAAATTACTATTTGTATTAGAAACATTTGGATATAATGTATAGCCCGAGTTGTACTGATTGCCATCATTATATAAATCAGCTACAATATAAATATTATAGTACTTTTTGTTATCCCAGGCATAAGCCGCTACTGAAGTATTGGCTAAGCCCGCACCGGAAGCAGTACGCCAGACTATACCAGTTGTAGAATTACCATTAGGATCTTTTTTTGCTAATTCAAAAGAAATATCAAGGGATCCTCTGATCGGCTTAAAATTGTTATGTACAGTCGCATAATCAGCATTCAATCCCTGGAAGTCATTATTTGCTTGTTGCAGGGCTTGTGCAACTTTTGCAGCATCAACAACATTATGACCCCAAAAATTATGGGAAGGCCCTGCACTTCCAAAGATGTGGACCACAACCGGGATCCTGTATTTCGGTAACGCTCTATCTGCTGCATTATACGGTGATTCATTAAAATGTTGCCTGGTGTGTTCTTCAATAAATTTCTCCCGTGCTTCATTTTCTTTTATCACTTCAGGATGTGCTTTTTCGAACGCTGCAACACCGGCATCAAAACCACAAGAATTAAAATTATCCGGCATATGATGTTGCCCTTGTGAATTCACATTTTTACTTAACAGAAGTGTAGCTAAAAAAAGCAGACTAGTAATTTTTGTTCTCATACCGGTGGGTTTTAGTAATAGTTTAAACGATTATCAAAAATCCTTTGTATAAATATGCTGAAAATAATGCTGAAAAGCAAGAAATAAGTTGGAAAATAGTTTTTGACTAATAACAGTAATTTCGCGATGCTGAACCTCACTGCTGTTGAATCTTGTTTTATTTACTAAATTTAGCGGTGTATATTTTTTTATTAATATTACGTTAACCTTGATTTAACATTTCTATCGAAGTGGAATGTGAACTTTACACTGAAATAAAAAAACTATGAGTAGTAAATATAAAATATTATTAGTGGACGATGAGCCGGATATTTTAGAATTCCTAAGTTATAATTTAAAAAAGGAAGCCTATAATGTGTATACAGCCACTAATGGAAAAGAGGCGGTAATTGTTGCCAAAAAGGAAAACCCTCATTTGATCATATTGGATGTAATGATGCCTGATATGGATGGCATTGAAACTTGTCGTGAGATTCGCGAACTCCCCGGATTAAAAGATGTGATGATCGCTTTTTTAACTGCCCGCAACGAAGATTATTCACAGATAGCAGGATTTGATGTAGGTGCGGATGATTATATCAATAAGCCTATTAAACCGCGGGTTCTTATCAGCCGTATCAAAGCTTTATTGAGACGTAGTGGTTCCATTGACAGCTCTAATACCGATAAGGTAGATATGGGTGGAATTAAAATTGACCGCGAGCGTTATGTTGTGGCAAAAAATGGAGTGGAAATTAATTTGCCAAAAAAAGAATTTGAATTACTCGCCTTGCTTGCATCTAAACCCGGAAAAGTATTTACCCGCGAGGCCATCCTGGATAAAGTTTGGGGTGGTGATGTTGTGGTTGGCGACAGAACCATTGATGTTCATATCCGTAAACTACGTGAAAAATTGGGTGAAGATTTTATCAAAACCATAAAAGGTATTGGTTACAAGTTTGAATTTTAATTTGCAGAAATTCAAAAAACAATGTATGTTTGCAACGCAATTATGAACTTTATAACAAACTACAAGAAGAGCATTAAGAAACGTTTCCGCAACGGAAAGGTTGATTAGTGTTTTATATATAAACGTATAATCATAAGCCTTTCCAGATCTGGAAAGGCTTTTTTTATCACCTCTCCCCAACCCTCTCCGAAGGAGAGGGAGCCAGGAGCGCTAAAAATGAGATTATCAACGCGTAAATAATAACCAGATTAAACCATTCATCGAATACTAAAAACATAGTTTGAGTATCACCCCTCTCCTTCGGAGAGGGATGAAGGGTGAGGTCAATAAACAATTTTTAAAAATGAAAGTAGCAGTAGTAGGCGCTACCGGTTTGGTAGGCTCAAAAATTATCCAGGTATTAGAGGAACGTAAGTTCCCCCTAACAGAATTAATTCCTGTGGCATCCGAAAAATCAGTTGGCAAAGACGTTTCTTTTAAAGGAAAGAAATACAAGGTGGTATCCATGCAAACTGCCATTGATATGAAACCCGCTGTAGCATTATTTTCTGCAGGAGGCGGCACCTCTTTGGAATGGGCACCAAAATTTGCGGCTGGAGGAATAACCGTGGTGGATAATTCTTCTGCATGGAGAATGGATGCTACAAAAAAATTAGTAGTTCCCGAGATCAATGCAGATGCAATAACTGCTGCTGATAAAATTATCGCGAACCCGAATTGTTCGACCATACAAATGGTTGTAGCGTTAAATCCACTGCACAAAAAATACAAAGTAAAACGGATAGTGGTTTCTACTTATCAGTCGGTTACCGGTACAGGTGTTAAAGCTGTTGATCAGATGATGAATGAACGTAAGGGAGTAAAGGCCGCAATGGCTTATGCCTATCCTATTGACCTCAATGTGATACCGCAGATAGATGTATTTACGGATAATGGTTATACCAAAGAAGAAATGAAAATGGTGAACGAAACCAAAAAAATCATGCGCGATGACACCATCCGGGTTACTGCAACTGCCGTGCGCATTCCGGTAATGGGCGGACATAGCGAAAGCGCCAATATTGAATTTGAAAATGAATTTGATCTGAACGAAGTACGTTCGATATTGCAAAATGCTCCGGGGGTAATATTGGTAGACGATATAAAAAACTTAAAATATCCAATGCCAATGGATGCACATGATAAGGATGAAGTATTGGTAGGCCGCTTACGCAGGGATGAAACACAACCAAAAACATTAAATATGTGGATCGTAGCGGATAATTTGCGTAAAGGCGCTGCAACAAATGCTATTCAAATTGCGGAATACCTCGTGGAAAAAAAGTTGATCTAACTCCAAGGCTCAATATTTAAAACCCTCTGAAAATTTCAGAGGGTTTTAGGTTTTTACCGATTCTTTTTCCGTTTTAAACGATTTTTTTAATACGCATTGTGTTGTGGTCATAGTTTTACTAAAAATAAAAAACATGACAAACCCAAACAAATTCAACTTACTTTCCATAGAGGAGAAAGCTGAGCTTCTATGCCATAAGGGGGAGCTTATTGAAATGATCCAGACAGAAAATTTTGATTTGTCCTTATACACATTGGATGGACATTATGTAGAATTATTTTATTCTGTAGCTTATAACAGAATATCAGAGATATGGACACTAAATGATCCAAAGCGGCTGGAGTTATATACAAATAACTTTGATATCAGCGCTGTAGTGAACGAATGCGTTACTGCGCAAAAATAAAGTGCTTATAGTTTTTTTAAATGGTACTTAACCAGATCTTCTATGGGGGATTGTAGTAAAGTGCCTATCCTCATCTTGTAAGACCCCGCAACTTCTTTTAAAATATCCCTGAAAACAAACCCTACCGATCCAATGCAATTAAATGTAAGTTCGGAGTATCCCGGGTAATGGCTCACCAGGTTTTTAAAAAAATCATTCAATGATTCTTTTACAATTTTTTGAATATACGGATGTTCTTTGTTTTCATCTGCAAAGGCAGCAAAGCCGGCTAAAAAACGATTTGGCAAAGGTTTATTGTACATCGCGTCAAAAATATCCGCTGCTGTAATGTTATATTTTTTATCAAAATTTTTCTTAAGATCGTCCGGCAAATATCCTCGCATAAAATCACGGGTTATTTTTTTACCGATATAACATCCGCTTCCTTCATCACCCAATAAATAACCTACTGAATCAATATTTTTTTCTATCTCTTTCCCATCATAGATACAGGTGTTGGAACCTGTGCCAATGATAGCTGCAAATCCACGTTCATCACCAAGTAATGCCCTTGCCGCAGCTAAAAGATCATGACTTACAAACAATTCAGCTTTTGGAAAAGCGGTTGCCATGGCTTGTTGAACAATGTTTATTTTCTCGGTAGTGGAACAACCCGCACCATAAAAAAACACTTTAGTAACAGCCGAACCATCAAGTTGGGACAACAAATTTTCAGAAAGCGATTGATAAATTCCTTTGCTGTCTATGAAATATGGATTGTACCCGATCGTATTGTAATGTGATTGTACATTTTTATTATCAACCAACACCCAATGGGTTTTTGTAGAACCACTATCTGCAATTAATAACATACATTATTATTTTAACTATTTAATTCAAGTTGCTAGTTAGTAATTTTATTTATTTGTAGTCCAAATACGAATAAAATTAACTTAATCAGAAAGCCGTTCAAAGTAACAGCGTGTATTGTTCTTGGGAAC
>JBQTHQ010000070.1:0-22532 GCA_052389695.1 Bacteroidota bacterium
AATAGCGCCGGGCATTGTTCTATAAGTGATAGCGGGGCCATTGCTGATGGTTAAAAAAGGTATGTGCAGGTAAAATATTCCGGAGCCAATGCCAAATGCCAAAGGTTCATTCATAAAATCCAATCCATGATACCTCAATAAGCTGGTAGCAACTCCATTCTCACAATGAGCAGTTTGTATATGTTTGAATTTTTTTTCCAATATATTTTATTTTACCTCACCCTTGCCCTCTCCCAAGGGAGAGGGAATAAGTCCTTCTCCTAAGAAGAGGCGAGAAGGTTATCCTTTAAAATGTTTTAACTCCTCCACACTAATATCAAATGCCTTTGCATAAATTTTTAATTTTTCATCATTCAGGGATTGAAATACTTTTGGTTTCATGTGGTGTTTGATCGTGAATTTCCAGAAGCCTGTATAACCCGAAAGTACCGCCAGGTCCATCAACCGAAGTTCCATAAAATAATGGATCGGACTTTTTTCATTATTCTTTACAGCTATCCTCGCTTCTTCGATCCGTTGTTTTATGTCATCCCAGGCATTGTCCAATGCATCTTTTTTTACTTCCCACCCGGTGCTAAGCCCGGTTGTGTATGTCCCATCCGCATTTTTTACATAACACAATTCCCGTGTTACTTTTTCTAAAGCCGATTTGTCCTGAGGAAGATCTTCCTTTTTCATTTTAATATTATTTTCCTATTGCCTGCTATCCAAATGCAAGATGTTTGGAACGAAATTCTTTTGTCATTTCTGAAAGCCAAACTTTATAAACATCATCAGGATTTACAGAAACAGACGGCTCTGTTTTAATACTGAGCATCATTGCTTCCTCCGGGGCCATGTTACACCATAGGCGACATGCAAGTTCAATATCTGATGTTAAATTTTTTGTCTGGATCCGTGATCTGGAAACCAATATTGCGCCTAAAGCCAATTGTATAGCGTGTTCTCCCGCACATGATAAAAGTGATCTCAATTGTGCTTCATCACATCCACCCACATTCACACATGCTATGCCAATGCCTCGCCAAAGTGACGAATGCCGGGAAGGCGAAAAGTTTTTGAGCCGTTCTGTAATTTTTTCTTCTTCTCCTCTATAATTATACCAAAGGCTTCGTCCTATACCCTGGTCATATGCTTCAAACAATTCTTCCTGCAATACTTCGGGCAATTTTTGTCCCTGAGGACTCCTTTGTAAATTTTTTATTGTTTGTCTTTGTTTAAAAACACCATCATAATAACCACATGCATCCAAAACCCGAAAGCGCATAAGAGGAACAAGTGTTTTAAGAAATGTTGAAGCATCCCGATTTTGTTGTGCAATTGCCCATCCTAAACCGGCATGTATGTATGGTGTATAAATTGTTTCACTGTTTTCAATAAAAGAATGCCATGAATCCAGTGCATCGCCTTTTGAAAGATCTTTCAATGCGATTGCCATGGAAGCACCCTCATATGCAATGGGGCGAAATTCCTGATCCACAATTTCCAAATATTCGATCAAAACACCGGGATCATTTTGACCGGTAGAAAAATTATTTGCACTCTGAAAAATAGTTTTGATCTTTTCTATCTGGATTGCAACCCCTTTTTTACTATTCATTACACCGCTGCTTTTTTATTATAAAACCACATTACCTCAACATCCTTTGTAATTGCAGCATCGGGAGCCAATGCTTTGTCACTGGTAGTATCCACTTTATCAATCAGGCTGATGGTATATGGATTTACTTTCATATCAAATGCTGTTCCATTTACCTGATTACTTACATGACGGAATATTTCAGCGGCAATTTGTTCCAGCATTTTCATATTGATGGCAATTTGTTCCAGTAATTTTTTATGTCCGTACTGAACTTCTATTCCTTGCTGGAACTGACGCATGTACATTAGATCAAAAGGATCGATGTAGCGATCTGAAAATAATTGATTTTCATGAGGCTGCCATTGTATAAAAAGATCCTGCATGATCTTATTCAATTCCTGAAATTTTGTTCCGATACCATTTTCCGAAACAAATAATTCTTTTAATATTTTCAGATCTGTATATCCTTTATTGGTGAACAACACACAGGGTACCGACCAATATATTGCCCAATCCCAGAATATTTTTATAACCATGATCTGGGTATTTCCCATCAGTTTATATTTATCCTGATAAAGAGGCAACCAGCTATCAAACCAGGATAAATGCATTTTTTCATATATCTCAGTTCGTAAAGCAATGTCTTCTTTATTAAAATCTCGTAAGATCAGATCGGATAACCAGGTATTGTTCAGGGAAATAAAATCACTTCCGGGAGAATAAAAAGGATCGAGAAAAGCCCCCGCTTCTCCGGTACAAGCCCAGCGGTCCTTTGAGTACATTCTGCCACTGTTATGAGCAAAATGTTTTAATATTCTAAAATCCATCAGCTCTTCTTTTGGCGGACAAACTTTTGTAGCAGCAAGCGGTTCATGTTTTTGAATCCAAGCCACTGCTTTTTCATAAGTATTTATGGTATTGAATGGATGTATATCTTCATCCGCTACAATACCAATACTGGTATTTTTTGAACCCAAAGGAATGACCCATAACCAGTATCCTTTATCCATAAAATGCACTGTGCTTAAATAACGAAGCTTAGGAGCAAGGAATTTTTTCCATTGTTCATTATCGCTCCACTCATCAATATCAACAACTCCTTTAACGCGGTACCAAACAGCATTCACATTGTGCGGAGCCGCTTTTTCAAATTTTAATTTCCGTTTTAATAAACTGAACCTGCTTGTAGCATCTACCAGCCATCTTGCCTTTAGTATTTTTTCTTGCCCATCATGATTGAAAATTACTTCATGTCCTTCATTAGAAAAGTTTACATCTTTTACACGGGCACCCAGCATAAATTCAGTTCCCAGTTCTTTGGTATGTTTTTCCAGATAGTTTTCAAATGTTCCTCTGTCGAGCTGGTGGCTTGGTGTAGGTAACTTTAAACGCGGGCCCAATTCAACACGGTTGGAGATCTCAGCCTTATTATTTGTTTTAAAGAAAAAACGCAAACCATGTTTTGGTAATTCATGCGCTTCCAGGTATTCCTTAAGACCTAATACTTCACGGAAATAGTGTGTAGCCAGTTCAACGGTAGATTCACCTACTTTATGTGCTGCCACCGGAGCGATCGTATCTCTATACTCCATTATTAAAATAGAAATATTGGGATTCGCTTTTTTTAATTGT
Organism: Bacteroidota bacterium; assembly: GCA_052389695.1. Classification (GTDB taxonomy): domain Bacteria; phylum Bacteroidota; class Bacteroidia; order 2-12-FULL-35-15; family 2-12-FULL-35-15; genus 2-12-FULL-35-15. The sequence goes on from JBQTHQ010000070.1 coordinate 3,215, forward strand.
ATGGAGAGTGTTAGTCCGGCTAACCCTCCACCTGCAATGATCACATCGTGCTGTTTTTGCATATTGTATTTTTATTTTTTAAAATCCTTAGTGCTTAGCATTGTAAAAATAACAAGATTATTGATTTAAGATATTAAAATGTGAAATCCTTTAAAGTAAAAAAAGCGTAAATTTTTTAAACTCAAATTCGACCTTATTTTTTCTTACTTTTACGTTTCTAAAAAATATGTTTTATGTATGACGATTTAGAAGTGAAGCCCTCCAGAATCCCCAAAGCGGGCAAAGGATTATTTACCAAACGTGATATTAAAAAAGGAGAACGTGTTGTTGAATATCTTGGTGAAATAATTACAGATAAAGAGTGTGAAAAACGTGCGGAAAAGGATCAATTTGGTTATGTGTTCTATATTAATAAAAAAAAATGTATTGACGCGCAACATGTTCCGGAAGCTTTGGCTCGCTATGCTAATGATGCAAGAGGCTTAGTGAAAATAAAAGGTGTTAACAATAACGCTTCTTATGAAATATGGCAAAACCGCGGATGGATTACTGCTGAAAAAAATATAAAAGCCGGAAGTGAGATTTTGGTTTCTTATGGTGCAGAATATTGGAGGGATATACGCTATAATATTAAATTGGATCAGGAAAGGAAACAGGAAAAAGAGGAACGATTGAAGAAAATAAAAAAATAATTTTACGGATACACTTCTTTTTTACTCGCTTTCAATGTATTCATTAACAATGATGCGATGGTCATTGGGCCAACACCACCGGGTACAGGTGTTATATAGGAAGCTTTAGGAGCAACTTCATCATAATTTACATCGCCCACCAATTTATAACCGCTTTTTGTTTTGTCAGATGCTATTCGTGTAATTCCTACATCAATAACTACTACACCTGGTTTTACCATATCAGCCGAAAGAAACTGGGGTTTTCCTAATGCAACAATTATTATATCAGCTTTCAGTGTATGCTCTTTTAAATCATGTGTACGGCTATGGCAAAGTGTTACGGTACAATTCCCGAAATCGGTATTACGTGCCATTAACATGCTCATAGGAGAACCAACAATATTGCTTCTTCCGATCACTACGCAATGTTTTCCTTCTGTAGGTATTTGATAACGTTCTAATAATTGGGTAATGCCATAAGGTGTTGCCGGCAGATAGGTGGGGAGGCTTAAGGCCATACGTCCTACATTTTGAGGGTGAAATCCATCTACATCCTTTTGCGGAGCAATGGCTTCAATTATTTTTTGTTCAATGATTTGTTTTGGAAGCGGCAGCTGAACAATATATCCGTCAATATCTTTATTGTTATTCAGCTCGTGTACTTTTTTCAGAAGTTCTTGTTGGCTTGTATCAGCGGATAAACGTATCAGTGTGGACTTAAAACCAACACGTTCACAAGCTTTTACTTTAGCGCCAACATAAGTTTCACTGGCACCGTCATTGCCTACCAATATCGCAGCCAGATGAGGTATTTTACCATTTTGTTCAGCAATTTCCTGAACTTCAATAGCAATTTCATTCTGAATGTCACTTGATATTTTCTTTCCGTCTATTATGGTCATTGGTGATTGGGAGATCGGTTAATAGTTATCAGTTATTCGTCCCCGTAGGGATCCCTTCGGGATAACCATCATTAATTCGTAAATTCGTTATAAATTCGTTTTCGTAGATTATCGTCCCATTCCCGGCATATTTTTCATTTGCGACATCATTTTTGCCATTTGTGTTTTGTTCCCCATCATCTTCATCATTTTACGCATATCTTCAAATTGTTTGATGAGTTTATTTACTTCCTGAACACTCGTACCACTTCCTTTTGCAATTCGTTCCCTGCGTTTACCATTCAATACTTCAGGTGTTTCCCGCTCCTGCGGGGTCATGGAATGAATAATGGCTTCAATACCTTTAAATGCATTGTCATCAATATCCACACCTTTCATTGCTTTTCCAACACCCGGAATCATACCTACCAGATCTTTGATATTACCCATTTTTTTGATCTGCTGAAGCTGTGCTAAAAAATCGGTAAACGTAAATTGATTCTTAGCAATTTTCTTTTGCAGTTTTCTGGACTCTTCTTCATTGAATTGTTCCTGGGCGCGTTCCACAAGCGTTACAACATCGCCCATTCCCAGGATACGATCCGCCATACGGTTAGGATGGAACACATCAATGGCGTCCATTTTTTCGCCGGTACCAACAAATTTAATTGGTTTATTTACAACCGATTTAATAGAAAGTGCAGCGCCACCGCGTGTATCTCCATCCATTTTTGTGAGTACAACACCATCAAAGTCCAATCGTTCATTAAATGTTTTGGCGGTGTTCACTGCGTCCTGCCCCGTCATTGCATCCACTACAAATAATATCTCATGAGGGTTGACCGCTTTTTTAACAGCGGCGATCTCATTCATCATTTGTTCATCAATTGCCAAGCGGCCGGCCGTATCTATAATTACAACTGTATTGCTATTATCACGTGCATGTTGGATCCCTTTTTTAGCGATGGAAACAGCATCTTTGTTTTCCCTGTCAGAAAAAACATCCACACCAATTTGTTCACCTAATACATGCAACTGGTCAATAGCGGCAGGACGATAAATATCGCAGGCAACCAATAAAGGTTTTTTACCGCGTTTATTTTTTAAGTGGTTGGCAAGTTTTCCTGAAAAAGTAGTTTTACCTGAACCTTGTAAACCACTCATTAATATGATTGTTGGATTGGCTACCAGCTTAATGTCTTCGCTTGCACCTCCCATTAAAGCCGTCAGCTCATCATGGGTGACTTTTGTCATTAATTGCCCGGGAGAAATGGACGTTAAAACATTTTGTCCTAATGCCTTTTCTTTTACATTATCGGTAAATTGTTTCGCAACTTTATAATTGACATCGGCATCTAATAAAGCTTTCCGAATTTCCTTAACGGTTTCAGATACGTTGATCTCTGTAATTCTTCCTTGTCCTTTTAATACTTTAAAGGCACGATCCAGCTTATCACTTAAATTATCAAACATGTTTTGTAATTATTTAGTAGACCTGCCTACGTCAAGCCATTCAGCAGGCAAGGATGCGAATTTAACAAATATCTACCAATTACTAATCCATCCCATTTTACTAATTACAAAATACTTTGATTGGTATATTAGTACAGATTAGTAATTCGTAGATAATTATTTTTTTCTACACTTCAATAGCGACTGGCTCACTCCGATCTGGTCGATTAACTCGACTACTTCAAAATTAGCGGCATCAATACATTTTAAAAATACTTCGGAATGATACATTTGGCTATTGCCATTGGCAATGGTTGTAAAGTATAAAGAGGTTTGCTGTAAGGAGAAGGCTGCTGCTTCAAATCGTTGGCGGTCCCAGAAAGGTTCCAGGATAAATACAGATCCATCATCGTTAATGGCTTCGTGGCAACGGCTAAGAATAGAAGTAATTTCTTTTTCTGAAAAACAATCCAGGAACTGGCTCATCCAGATGGCATCATAGCCTTTCGGCAATTTTTGTTTTTCATCCAAGAGATTGGTTTCATGAAAGGAAATACGATTGCTTAAACCTTGCTTAGCAATGTTTTCTTTTGCCATGTTTACTTGTCCGGGAAGATCAACAATAGTAATATTTACATCAGTATCAAATTTCGCACATTGTATGGACCATTTGCCGGTATTACCGCCGATATCCAATAATTTTTTCGGCTTATTTTTAAATACAAGCGGCAATACGATAGGAAATGCATCATCCGAATAATAATGATCAAAACCGAACCATGATTTTTGTACAAAATCAGGTAGTTGAGAAAGTGCCTCGTAAATAGTTTTCCATTTGCCAAAAACTTTTAAGCCTTCTGGCTTTTCGTTTTTAATGGATTCATCCAAATGAAATAAACCTTTATAACATACATCATGAACAAAGTCCATGTTAACACGAGTCATGTTATCATTTAAGATAAAGTGCCCTGTTTTTGTAAGTGTATATTTTTTATCATTTTCCAGTATGATCCCGATTCCCAAACTTGATTCAAGTAAAACTCGCACTCCATAATGCGGCAGCTTAACTTTTGCAACTATTTCTTCTAAAGTCAAACCATTTTTTCCTGAATCCTGGATAGCACGTAAGATCCCACTTTCACGCATTACGCGGGCAGCCTGAAATACCATAGGGGCATGCGCGATCCACTGAGCGTATCCAATTGCCTCTATAGCGGTTCTTGTTTCCTTTTTAAAAAAATCCATACGCGTTTATTTCAAATTTTGTCAAAGATAGGTTTTGAAAATTTAATTAGGAAACGATAAAGGAGAATTTATTGAACTTATAAAATTTGAAATAAATTATTAATACCAATTGTTCGTTCAACAGTATACCCTTCTGCATACTCAAAGCCGGCTTCACGTCCGTAAACGCGCATTTTGGCCTTTACAAGATCGAAGAAACTTTTGGAAGAGATAGGAGATTCGGGTTCTTTAGAATTGGGATCATAGAACTGGGATTTGAATGCCTGTATAGCTTCCATTTTTTTATCAATGAAATTGGTCACATCTACTACAAAATCAGGTTTTAACTGATGATCCTGTATATAATGATATACTGCTTTCGGCCGCCATGCTTCCTGGGTAACATTATTATACTTAGTTTTTATTTTTATTAGGCCGCTCAGAAAACAGGCTTCGGAAACTAATTGTGCTGACCGCCCGTGATCGGGATGCCGGTCTGAAAGAGCATTACAAAGAACAATTTCAGGTTTATATTCACGTATCTTTTTAATGAGCTGTATCTGATGTTCCGTATCATTTTTAAAAAAACCATCTGCCATTCCTAAATTATCGCGAACAACCACTCCTGTTATTTTCGCTGCAGCCGAAGCTTCTTTTAGCCGTAATTCGGCATTGCCGCGTGTTCCTAATTCACCTGTAGTTAAATCTACAATACCACATTTTTTACCCAAAGCAATGTGCTTTAATAATGTACCTGAACAGGACAGTTCAACATCATCGGGGTGGGCGCCTATAGCAAGTATATCTAATTTCAAGGCCCCTCCCGGCCTCCCCGAAGGGGAGGAGTATATATTAGCCATACTATCTATTTTATTAAACGGTTTTTACTAATGAGCCAATGACCAATCAACTAATGACTATTTACCCAATTCACAATCTTTTCTCCCATCGGGTTTTCTTTGGAACCGGCAAGATCAACCCAATTTCCTTTTTCATCGATCATGTATTTAGAAAAGTTCCATTTCACGACGGAATCCATTTTCCCATTCAGCGCCTTTTCACTCAGCCATTTATAAACGGGATGTATGTCGTCGCCTTTTACGGATATCTTTTCCATCATTTGAAAACTAACGCCATAATTCTTTTTACAGAATTCTTTGATCTCTTCATTACTACCGGGTTCCTGGTGTCCGAAATTATCCGCAGGAAAACCAATGATCACCAGACCTTTATCCTTATACGCCTGGTGTAATTTTTCAAGATCTTCATATTGCGGGGTATACCCACATTTGGAAGCTGTATTTACGATCAATACTTTTTTGCCTTTCAGATCAGCGAAATTGAAATCCTTGCCATCAATGGTTTTTGCTTTCAGATCATAAAAAGAGGTTTGTGCATTTGTAGAAGTGCTGACAAACGCCATTAAAGCAGAAAATAGTACGGAAATTCTCGTTTTCATATTGATTGGTTTAATTAATTCCTTTCTCGTTCTTCATCCTTTGTCTTTCGTCCCTTACCAAGGCAAATGTACGAAAACTATATATAAGAGGATTGTCATTTTAAAACGATCATATGCAAAGGAACTATATCTTTGTGATCAATGTTGATCAACCAAATAAAAAACCTGGTAGCCAAAGAGCTGAAACTGGAGATGCGTAATAAATACGCTTTGGGGGGAATTCTTTTATATGTAATATCCACCGTGTTCGTCAGCTATTTGTCATTTAAAAAGATCATTAATCCCGCTACATGGAATGCCCTGTTCTGGATCATTCTGTTATTTGCATCAATTAATGCCATTGCCAAAAGTTTTATAAATGAAACCAAGGGGCGATTGCTGTATCTTTATACTCTGGCAAGCCCGCAGGCAGTGATCTTGTCTAAGATCATTTACAATTCTATTTTGCTTACTGTGCTTTCGGGCTTATGTTTATTTGTTTATACTTTGTTTATAGGAAATATTGTACAAGATCTGCCTCTTTTTGTTTTGACACTTTTATTGGGAAGTTTTGGTTTTTCCTCATTGCTTTCAATGGTTTCTGCCATTGCTTCCAAAACCAACAATAACTTTACATTGATGGCTATTTTAAGTTTTCCTATTATGATGCCTTTGTTGATGGTGCTTATCAAACTATCAAAAAATGCCATTGATGGATTAGAGAATTGGGACATGAATTCCATATTTGTTTTGTTGTTTTTAAATGTAATTATTATCACACTTTCTTATATATTATTTCGCTACCTTTGGAGGGATTAAATCCCCTTAATCCCCCTTAAAAGGGGGAAATGTAGAATACGAAACATTGGAGTAAAAATGAAAAAAAATTGGTGGAAAATAGTAGCAGTTATATTTGTGCTGTACACCATTATTGCCGGATTTCTTTTTAAAGTTCCTGCCCAGGCCATTCTTCATGAAACCATACGGAACCTCTACTTCCACGTACCGATGTGGTTTGCCATGATGGTGATATTTTTTGTTTCCCTTTGGCATAGTATTAAATATCTGAACAAATCCAATTTTGAAAGTGATATTATTGCCACACAGTCTGCACATGTTGGAATGTTATTAGGTGTTCTGGGAATTGTCACGGGCTCTATTTGGGCACGTTATACCTGGGGGGCATGGTGGGTTGCTGATACCAAATTAAATGGTGCAGCCATTACCATGCTTATTTATTTGGCTTATTTTGTATTGCGCGGTTCCATTGATGAAGAACAAAAACGTGCACGCATTGCAGCAGTTTATAATATATTCGCATACGTATTGCTGATCGTTTTTTTAATGATATTGCCCCGCATGAGTGATTCATTGCATCCCGGTAATGGTGGAAACCCCGGTTTTAATAACTATGATCTGGACAGTACGATGCGAACCGTATTTTATCCGGCTGTAATTGGTTGGATATTATTAGCGGTATGGATATTTACATTACGTGTACGTATTGAAAAAATAAAAACAAAAAATCGTTAAATGATCAAAGTAATAAAAAAAACAGGAATACTTTTTGCATCAATGCTATCATCTGTAATTGCATTTGCACAGGATGATCAGCCTATTGAAATGGCGGATGGGCTTTATCAATCAGGAAAGATATATGTAGTAGTTGCCGTATTATCCGTTATTTTTATTGGGATTGTGGCATATCTGATAAGCATCGACAGGAAAGTAAGCAAATTGGAAAAAGCCTCTCCAACCCCTCCCAAAGAGGGGCTATAGGAGCCGGAACAATTAAAAAATAATAAATAATAAACAAAGCCTCCCCCTTGGGGAGGTTGGAGGGGCTATGAAAAAAATACACATATTAGGAATTATCATCATTGCCGTTGCTATTGGAGCAATATTTACTTCCTTGAACAACACGAGCACTTATGCTGATTTTACCGAAGCTATACAAGAACCAGATAGCGAGTTTCATGTGGTAGGTAAATTGAATAAAGAAAAAGAAATGATCTATGATCCGCAAGCAAATACCAACCTTTTTACTTTTTATATGATCGATAATAAAGGAGTTGAGTCCAAAGTGGTATTACACAAAAATAAACCGCAGGATTTTGAACGTTCTGAGCAAATTGTATTGATAGGTAAGATGCATGATAATGAATTTCATGCTTCCGATATTTTAATGAAATGCCCATCCAAATACAATGAAGGAAAACCGGCAGTTAGTTCATTGGTTAATTAGTTTATTGGTGGATTCGTTAATGGTTATCTGTTATCGGTTATTCATAAATTAGTATCACCTGAGCGGAGTCGAGGGGCGTAATTCTTAGATTGGTATAGATTCGTTTTTCGTTGTTTAGTAAATTGGTACAGATTCGTTATTTGTACATTAGTATAGATTCGTAATTAGTAGATAATGGAGTATGTTGGTGAGCATTTATTGATCGGTAAAGTTGGCAACGTATTCGTTATTCTCTCCTTTGTTTTTGCACTTTTAGCAAGTATCAGTTATTTTTTCGCGGCTAAAGATAATGATGAGTCAATATCCTGGAAACGTATTGCACGCAATGCATTTCGCATTCATGCACTTGCGGTTACAGGCATAGTATCTACTTTATTCATTATGCTTGCCAATCACTATTTTGAATATGAATATGTGTGGCATCATAGTAATAGAGAAATGCCCATGCGGTATATTCTTTCTTGTTTTTGGGAAGGGCAGGAGGGTAGTTTTTTATTGTGGAGTTTCTGGCATGTCGTTCTTGGTTTAATTTTACAACATACCTCTAAGGAATGGGAAGCACCGGTAATGGCAACGATATCCTTAGTGCAGGCATTTTTAGCTTCCATGCTGTTAGGGGTTTTTATTTTCGAACACCGTATCGGAAGCAATCCGTTTACCGTTTTACTTCGTGATCATCCTGATTTTAAAAATATCCCTTTATTCCAAAATGCGAATTATCTTGAAAAATTAGATGGACGCGGATTGAATCCATTACTTCAAAATTACTGGATGACCATACATCCGCCTACTTTATTTTTAGGATTTGCATTAACTGTTGTTCCATTTGCATATGCTATTGCCGGCTTATGGAAAAAGAAATTTCATGAATGGATCAAGCCTGCATTGCCCTGGACATTTTTAGCGGTAATGGTCCTGGGAACAGGAGTGTTAATGGGTGGTGCATGGGCTTATGAAGCATTGAGTTTTGGAGGTTTTTGGGCATGGGACCCGGTGGAAAATGCATCACTCGTTCCTTGGCTTATATTAGTAGGAGCAGCTCACGTAATGCTTATTAATAAAAATAAAGGTCAATCCTTACCACTAACTTTTATTTTGGCGATACTCACATTTGTACTTATTCTTTATTCTACATTTCTAACCCGTAGCGGCATTTTAGGTGAAACCTCGGTGCATGCTTTTACCGATCTGGGTATGTCCGGACAATTACTCATTTATCTTCTGTTTTTTTTATTTCTGGGTATATCGCTTATTGTGATCAACTGGAAAAATTTTCCAAAACAACAAGAAGAGGAAGGCATCTGGTCGCGTGAATTCTGGATGTTTGTTGGCGCAATTGTTTTACTGATCTCCTCTTTCCAGATAATTTTTTATACCTCTTTACCGGTATGGAACAAGCTGTTTAACATGAACCTGGCACCCGCAACCGACATTGTTGATTTCTATAATACATGGCAGCTTCCGTTCGCTTTTATTATTACCATTCTTATTGCTGTTACACAATATTTCAAATACAAGAACACGGATATAAAAGAATTTTCAAAAAGAATAGTTCTTTCATTTATTGTATCTATTGCATTAACCGTATTGATGGTTTATGTATTGAATTACAATAATCCCTATTACCTATTATTGATGTTCTCTTCTATTTTTGCCGGAGTAGCCAATGCTGATTATATGATCCGTGTATTGAATGGAAATGTTCAGAAAGCCGGAGCATCCATTGCACACATAGGATTCGGATTATTATTACTGGGGGCCTTAATTTCTACTTCTAAAAAGGATATTATTTCACAAAACACTTCCGGCAAAAGTATTGAAAGTTTAGGTGAAAAATTTTCCAATAATGATAATATTCTTCTAACGCAAGGCGATACATTGCCTATGGGAAGATATTATGTAACCTACTTGGGAAAACGTTTTGAAGGCATTAATATTTATTTTGATGTGGATTATTTCTCACGAAATTCAGATGGAAGTTTAAAAAAAGAATTTTCATTGTCACCTTTGGTGCAAACCAACCCTCGTATGGGAAATGTTGCCGAGCCCGATACACGTCATTTTTTAACGTTTGATGTTTATACACATGTAACCTATGCCGATCTTGAAAGCCTGCAAGAAAAGAAAGTGGAAACACCAGATGAATATGCCGCTGCAAAAGATCATACCATGCGGGTGGGTGATACCATTTTTTCATCCAATGCAATCATCATTTTAGATTCACTATCTACACGAATTGATAAAACTAAATTCAATATTGGGGAAAAAGATATTGCCGTAATGGCGAATTTACGTGTGTTAGATATTCGGGAAAAATATCAGGCAACGCCACTGTATGTAATTAGAAATAGTTCTGTGCAACCAATTGCATCAAAAGTAGAAGAATTAGGTTTGCAATTTATGTTCTGGAAAATAGATACCGAAACGGGTACAGTGCAAATATCATTACAGGAAAAAAAATCAAATGTTCGTGATTTTATTGTGATGCAGGCAATGATCTTTCCTTACATTAATATTTTATGGATGGGGTGTATTGTCATGGTAATAGGAACGGTGCTGGCAATTGTTGAAAGAGTGCGAAAGGGGCGAGGGACGGGAGACGAGGGGCGTTTATAAATACGTCTTAGTGATACTTAGTGTTTAGTAGTAAAGATATTAATTTGAAAACTCAACTAAAAAAAATAGTGCTCATTGGTGCAGGGAATGTGGCTACACATTTAGGCATGGCATTAAAAAAATCAAAGCATACAATCCTACAAGTTTACAGTCACACCAAAAAATCATCGGATAAATTGTCGTCTTTATTAAACACAGACGCAATAAACGATCTAAAAGAAATAGATCCCAATGCGGATGTTTACATAATTGCTATTAAAGATGATTCAATTATTGATGTAATTAAAAAACTGAAGTTGCAAGATAAAATTGTAGTGCATACCTCCGGAAGCACTTCCATTGATGTTTTGAAAAACGCATCAGAAAATTATGGTGTATTTTATCCATTACAAACATTTTCAAAAATTAAAAAGGTGGGCTTTAAAAATATTCCAATTTGCCTGGAAGCCAATAACAACAGAACATATAAAACACTTTTTTCTCTTGCTAAAAGTATCAGTGATAACATTCAAAAAGTGGATTCCGTACAACGGAAAGCCTTACATGTAGCAGCTGTATTCGCGTGCAATTTTAGTAATCACTTATATGCTGTTGCCGAGCAGATATTAAAAAAGAATAAATTACCATTTGATATTTTAAAACCTTTGATAGAAGAAACAGCCGATAAAATAAAAAATAATTCACCCATAAAAATGCAAACAGGTCCGGCTGTACGTGGAGATAAGAAAATAATGGATGCACATTTGAAAATGCTTGCGGGTCACAAAGAGTACCAGAAGCTATACAAGTTATTGAGCCAAAGTATAGACAACACTAAACGCTAAATTATAGTCGGCGTGCCTAGATACTTCGACTCCGCTCAGTATGACAGCGCGCTGGTCTTGTCATGTTGAGCGGAGTCGAAACATCTGTGGGAAGGTTAGAAACAGTTATTATTTCAGATAAAAATAATAAGTAGTAAATTAGCAGCAATGGAAAATTTTAAAACAAAACTCAGCCGCGTGAAGGCATTTATTTTTGATGTTGATGGAGTGCTTACAGATGGCTCCGTAACATTGATGCCTGATGGGGAACAAGTGCGCGTGATGAATATCAAAGATGGTTATGCTTTGCAACTGGCAGCAAAAAAAGGATTTAAAATTGCCATCATCTCAGGCGGCACATCTGAAATGGTTCGTAAGCGTTTGAACAAATTAGGAATTCATGATGTGTATTTAGGCTCCCATACAAAAATTGATACGTATAATGAATTTATTGCGACCTACAATATTAATCCGGATGAAATACTCTATATGGGAGATGATATTCCTGATTATGAAGTAATGAAACGTATTGGAGTTCCTGTTTGCCCCAATGATTCAGCTCCGGAAATAAAAGATATTTGTTTATATATATCGGATAAATTGGGGGGCAAAGGTTGTGTACGTGATGTGATTGAACAAGTGCTGCGTGTACAGAATAAATGGTTTGATAAAGACGGATTTACCTGGTAATTTATCATTGTAGATTAGTTAATGGTTATTAGTTATTGGTAGTATAAATTGATATTTAGTAGTAGAATTCGTACAAATTCGTAATTTGTAGATATGATTTCATTTTTAAAATTAATTCGCGTTCAAAATTTGTTGATCATCGCATTTACGCAATACATGGTGCGTTGGTGTTTGATCTATCCTATCTTAAAAGCCCGTGGACTTGAATTGCAATTGAGTGAGTTTCACTTTTTTTTATTGGTACTTTCTACAGTGATGATCGCTGCTGCGGGTTATATTATCAATGATTATTTTGATGTGAATATTGACAAGATAAATAAACCGGAACGTTTAGTAATTGATAAAGGCGTTAAAAGACGCGTTGCGATAGGAGCCCATACGGTGATTAATGTTCTTGCTATACTTATCGGATTTTATATTTCTTATTCCGTAGGTGCCTGGAAATTAATACTTATTCATTTATTCTGGACCTTTGGTTTATGGTTTTATTCCACTCATTTTAAACGTCAATTTTTAATTGGGAATCTGGTGATTGCATTGTTCGTCGCTCTGGTACCTTTAGTAGTAGGAGTATATGAGTTGCTGGCATGTTACCGGGTTTATGCTGTCGGTTTTGGAGATATCTGGAAATACATATTTGCCGTTTCATTTTTTGCTTTCATTACAACATTGTTACGTGAAATGATCAAGGATATTGAAGATTATGAAGGCGACAAAGAATATGGATGCAAAACAATACCTATTGTAATAGGGATCAGACCGGCAAAAATTGTAACTGTGGTTATTGCATCTGCTACCATGATTTGTTTGGGATATATTCAGATATTTCTTTGGGGTATAAATGATACATTGTCACTTATCTATTTCAGTGTCGCTTTACAATTGCCTTTTCTGTTTTTAATATATAAAACACTTAAAGCGCAAACAAAAAAGGAATTCCGCTTTGCCGGAAATACTGCCAAGTTTACCATGATAATGGGCATCTGTTACCTGTTTATTTTCGCTTATTCTATCTTATCCTATATTTATGGAATTTGAAGATCTAAAAAAGTATCGGTTAATACTTGCTTCAAAATCTCCACGCAGACAATATTTGCTTAAAGAATTAGGATTGAATTTCGATGTTCATATCAAGGAAGTGGATGAAATATTCCCTGATAATCTGAAGGCACAGGAAATTTCACTTTACCTGAGCCGTAAAAAAGCAGAAGCGTTTAGTGAAGCGCTCTCCGATAATACTATTGTGATTACCGCGGATACAATTGTCTGGATCGAAAACCAAGTACTTAATAAACCTGAAAATTTTGAGGATGCAGTTCGAATGTTAAAGTTATTGTCAGGGAAAGTGCATGAAGTATATACAGGAGTTTGTTTGAAATCAAAAACGAAGACCAGAGCATTTTATTCATTGACCAAGGTGTATTTTAAAACCCTATCACAACAGGAAATAGAATATTATATCAATAATTTTAATCCTTATGATAAGGCAGGTGCTTATGGCGCACAAGAATGGATAGGATATATTGCCATTGAGAAAATCGAAGGGTCTTATTTTAATGTAATGGGATTACCGGTGCGAGAACTATATGAGGAATTGTTAAAGTTTTAAAAAGGTATGACCCCGAAGGGGTCAGATATTTATAGTCGAAATGTATTTTTATAAATATACGACCCCTGCGGGGTCGAACAAAATTTAACTAATGATTTGATGAGGATTATAAAATGTTTGCATGAACAGAACAATGAGCAATACAATTATAGAAATACAAAATTTAAGTAAAACCTTCAAAGGAAAGGAAGAGCCTGCCGTTAAAGATGTTTCTCTCCTGATAAAACGAAATGAAATATTTGGTTTGCTTGGGCCTAATGGCGCGGGGAAAACTACTACTATTTCTATTTTATGCGGTTTGTTCCCCCCAACAAGTGGTAAAGTAAGTATTGATGGCTTGGATTTTAGTATTGATTTAGCGCATATAAAACGAATAATCGGAGTGGTTCCACAGGATATCGCTTTGTATCCTACACTTACAGCCCGCGAAAATTTAAATTTTTACGGACATATGTACGGTTTGAGCGGAAAAACATTGAAAAATAAAATTGAAAAGTGGTTAACTGATTTTGGATTAACCAATGCTGCAAACAGGAAGGTCTCAACTTATTCAGGTGGAATGAAACGCAGGGTAAATTTAATTGCCGGAGTTTTGCATGAGCCCAAAATTTTATTTTTAGATGAACCTACCGTTGGAGTGGATGTGCAATCCCGCAATGTGATCATTGAACATTTAAAAGAATTAAACAAAATTGATACAACAATTATTTATACTTCCCATCACATGGATGAAGCGGAACATTTTTGTACGCAGGCTGCAATTATAGATAATGGAAGAATAATTACAGAGGGTAGCCCTAAAGAGCTTGTCTTAGGCAATACAGGATGCAATAACCTGGAGGATGTATTTTTAAGATTGACGAATAGAAAATTAAGAGATTGAAAAATTACAAATTTCAGATTACAAATTAGAGCGAATTAGGTAAATTGAAAATAATTCCCCTCCTCGGAGGGGTAGGGGTGGGTAAAAAACAAAAACAATGTTTAAAAAATTATCAGCGGTAATAAAAAAAGAAATGCTGATCCTGTTACGCGACAGGGTTGGACTTTCTATTTTATTTATCATGCCGATGATCTTAATTTTTGTAATGACCCTGATACAGGATTCGGCCTTTAAAAATATCAATGAAAAAGGAATTCCCATTGTATTTGTTGATGAGGATAATGATTCATTGGGTGCAGCAGTTGAGGTGGGTTTAAAAAATTCCTCATTGTGTTACTTTTATGATTCCATTAACGGACGGCCTGCTACGGCTCAATCAGCTAAAGAAGCTGTAGCCAGTGGGAAATTTTTAGTTGGTATTATAATTCCTAAGGGCGCTACAGAAGCCATCCGGAATAATGTCGAACAATTAGTAAATCAAGCTTTGGGAATAGATTCTGTTTCTGCTATAATTTCTGCAAAAACCGATTCAGTGGAGATCACTATTTTTATTGATCCCATTACTAAAAAATCTTTTTTAACATCCGTGATAAGCACTTTACGTGAATTTATTTCAGGGATTAAAACACAAATAATGTTTAAAACATTTTCAGATCAGATCTCAGCGCTTATACCTGATAAAAAAAATACTCCTGATGATGCATTCGGTAAAACACAAATCATTAAGTATGCTGAAATATATGCATCCAACCAAGCTGTTGTAACAGTTCCCAATGCGGTACAGCATAATGTACCGGCCTGGACCATTTTTGCTATGTTCTTTATTGTAATGCCACTGGCAGGAAGTATGGTGAAAGAAAAGAATGAAGGAAGCGCATTCCGGTTGAATACCATGCCTAGCTCCTTTTTATTTTTAATAAATGGGAAAATAATTGTGTATGTTTTGGTGTGTTTAATACAATTTGTATTAATGATGTCGGTTGGCCTGTTCTTTTTACCTATGCTTGGTTTGCCAACATTGGTAATGGGCAACAGTCCGATGGGAATTTTTATTATAACAATTACAACTGCTTTTGCCGCGACAGGTTATGGAGTAATGGTAGGTACCATTTCATCCACTGAGCAGCAAGGGGCGATCATGGGTTCACTTTCTGTTCTACTTTTATCTGCTATTGGAGGCGTTTGGGTGCCAACCTATGTAATGCCTGAATTGATGCGTCAGATAAGTATTATATCACCACTTAACTGGTCGATGAATAGTTTTTATGAATTGTTTTTAAGAGGGGGAGGAACGTCAAGTGTTATTGCAGATGCTATAAAGCTGATGTTATTCTTTTTCCTGACAATGGCCATTGCATCATTTGTAAATCGATACAAACGTAAAATTTAATTTTACAGAAAGACCAGTTTATTTTTGCTTATTGATTTTTATGACGTGTGAAGTCGCAAATCGAACAATAAATAGATATTAAAAATGCCTGAATTTGCATCAGGCATTTTTTTGGTGATCCCGAGAGGAGTCGAACCTCCAACCAACAGAACCGGAATCTGTCATTCTATCCAGTTGAACTACGGGACCAATTTTGTTTTATTCAGGCTTAAAATTAAGAACGATTTTATAATCCAGCTCCGAAAAATATCCCGATTTATTTGGGATTAATTTTTCGAGAGTCCCGCCTTAGCGGGATTGAACTACAGGACCAATTAATCCTACAAAGTTATTATTAATTGTATTGTAGGCAAAATAAACACAAAGATCTAGTTATTGTGATTGAGGTATGGAAAAATGTTTTGTAATAAATTTTTTTAAATCTTCAGTATTCAGATTTTTTAATTTTTTTCTAATATCATAGCTTCTGAGCGACAAGACTTTTCTATAAATCCCACTAATTCCCATGGCAAATATGGTTTTGTTGATATCTCAATACCTTTTATTGTGCCTGATCAAACGTTCTGCAACATTATTTGTTTGACCAATGTAATATCTATTATGGTTAGGAGAGTATAAAATATATGTGTAAAAAATAACTTTCACCTTATAAAAAAGTTGAATGGCGAGGCACAGCTCGCCATCGCGAGTTTACCTCGCGACTGCGGGACCAATTAACGATCAAAGGTAATAATTATGATTAAACCCTTTGGCATTTTTTTCTGTACAATACAATAAAATCAGTACTTTTATGTTCATATAGCGATATCTTTTTTGTCAATTATCGTATATTAATCGTATATTATATATTAAATGAGGAAAAGCATATTATATTTTACATTATTTCTATTAATTCATCCTGTTATTGCACAGGAAGTTGCCATAGGGCAATGGAAGGACCATTTATCTTATAAAACCGCAATATCTGTTACTGAAGGTAATGGTAAGGTGTATTGTGCTACCACAAGCGGTGTATTTGTATTGAATAAATCGGATAATTCAATGGAACGCCTGACAAAGGTAAACGCACTATCAGATGTAGAAGCCACTGTACTTAATTTCAATAAATACAATAACACCCTGCTTATTGCCTATAAAAATGCCAACCTGGATATATTACACAATGATGTAACTACAAATATCGGGGATATAAAACGTAAATCCATTATCGGAAATAAATCCATTAACAATATTCATTTTATTAACCAATATGCCTATTTATCCTGTGGGTTTGGAATAGTGGTGGTTGATATGGATAAGTATGAAGTAAAAGACACCTATTATATAGGGCCAAATGGAAATTCAATAAATGTGCGTGATATAACATCAGATGACACTTATATTTATGCAGCTACTGATATGGGTATTTACAGAGCTTTAAAAAGCAACCCCAACCTGGCAAATTATACAGCCTGGGTCAAAATGGGCGGCTTGCCTAATGGCATATACAACACGATTACTTCATTTGACGGGAAGATATATACCAATTTGTCCAGATCCCTCATGGTAAATGGTTATAATGAAGATACCATATATGTTTATGATAATACCGCCTGGAGTCATTTCCCACAACCATTTGGATACATGGTCCTCACAATAAAAAGTTCCGGTAATAAGCTTGTAAAAGTTGAAAATTGGCGGGTGGGGACCTATGATACCAATTTAAATAAATTAGTGGAGGTATCTAATTATTATGGCAATTTTCCTACACCAAAAAAAGCTGTGTTGGATAATTCAAATACCCTGTGGATCGCAGATGATAAACACAGTTTAGTATCCTGGAATGCGGGGCAATATAGTTCCAATTATCCCAACGGGCCTACAAGTACTAATATAAGTGCCATGAGCATTGAAGGTGATAATCTGTGGGTAGCCCCCGGAGGTATTAATATTTCCTGGCAAAATTTATTGTTTACTCACGGATTATATTCTTATAACGAAGGACAATGGAGCAATACCAAAGGAAATTATCCTTCCGTTGTTAATTTGGACACTGCTTTTGATATTGTAAATGTACTTGTTGATCCGAATGATTTCCGGAGAGTATATGCGGCATCATGGGGAGAAGGTGTAATAGAGCTGTATAATGGAGTGCCTGTTAAACAATACAATAACACAAACAGTTCTTTACAAACAGTAATCGACCCCACCGATGCTAAATACATTCCTATATGGGTATATGGTTTAGATATAGACGAATCAAGAAATTTATGGGTGACAAATTCAGGACCAGGTGTAAGTTCGGCCTTGTCGGTAAAAAAATTAAACGGAAGCTGGCAGGCATTAAATTTTTCATCTTTTATAGGAAGCGGCCCTTACCTGGGGCAGATACTGATTGATAAATTTGACCAGAAATGGATCGTCTTAGCCCGCGGTAATGGTATACTTGTATACGCAGGGGGAACACTGGCAGCACCGAATTCTTCAAACACAAAAAAATTAACTTCTGAAACAGGTAAAGGCGCATTGCCAAGCATCGGTGTTTATTGTCTGGCAGAAGACCTCGATGGAGAGATATGGGTGGGTACCGACAAAGGAATAGCTGTATTTTATTCTCCTGAAAATGTTTTTAATGGCCAAAATTTTGATTCGCAACAAATATTACTGGAGCAGGACGGACACGTACAGATATTATTGGAAACGGAATTGGTACAGACTATTGCTGTTGATGGAGCCAATCGGAAATGGATAGGCACTGCCAATTCGGGAGTATTTTTAATGTCGCCTGATGGAACAAAACAAATCGCGCATTTTGATGAAAACAACAGCCCTTTATTCAGCAACGATGTAAAAAGTATTGCGATTAATCAACGGACCGGGGAGGTTTATTTTGGTACTTCAAAAGGAATTATTTCTTTTAGAGGAACTGCAACAGAGGGGTTTGAGGATTTTACCGATGTATACGCTTTTCCTAACCCTGTAAAACCCAATTACGATGGGCCAATCGCCATTAAAGGATTAATAAACAACACAACTCTTAAAATTACCGATATTAGTGGAACACTGGTATATGAAACAAAATCGGAAGGCGGACAGGCACTTTGGTATGGTAAAAATTTTAAAAATGAAAAAGTAAGTTCAGGGGTATACCTGGTTTTTTGTACCGGCCCTGACGGAACAAAAAAAATGGTTACAAAAATTTTGTTGATCAATTAAAAAGTTTTAAGTAGTAAGTTTTAAGTATTAGTGTACCACAAGTACAAATTGTTTTTTTGACTTTCAACTTATAACTCATAACTTATAACTTATCACTTCTTTGATACATAAAACCACCGGAATAATATTACATACCACCAAGTATTCCGAAACAAGTTTAATAATAAAAGCATACACCCGCCAGTTTGGTTTACAATCCTATATTATAAATGATGTAC
>JBQTHQ010000071.1:0-5866 GCA_052389695.1 Bacteroidota bacterium
TTAATAGGTCTGACATAGTATATTGGATTATACTCCGCTATACTCGAATATTGCGCCACTAAAGATTTTAGGGTAGCCTTACTTTTTCTTCTTTTTATCTTTTAAAGGCTATCGTTTCGCTGCAATATTCATTATTACAATAGTTTCAGAGATAAAAAATATTTATTTTATTTTCTTGACGGATAAAAAAAAGGGTCACCCATTTGGGTAACCCTAACTGACATAAATTCCTTGTTTTACGTATTGTGCCCTATGAAATCGTAATTATATCATCGTCAATTTTTTTAACAACGGAAGTGAGGCCTAAATCTTCAAAATAAGTACGTATGTATTTCAAATCCTTTAACAATTCTTCGTCCGCTCTGATTTTTTTCTTTTCTGAATTTTTAAGAGGGTTCCGAAATATCTTTGTTATGTTATCAATGTTTTTATCGGTAAGAAATTGAATAAACCTGATAAGTGCAGCATCTTTGCCTTCACAATTTACTTTAAAATGTAAATCAAGGTAGTATATTGCCAGTGTTTGCCTGCGTGTAGTATGATCTTTGTTTTTTATGATAGTTGTTTCCTGTACTGCTGTTTCAGATATACTTCCTGACTGTAATTGCATAAGCTCTGACTGTAAAAATTCATAAAATCTTTTCTTTGCTTTCCAGCTAGCATATTCAGTAATTAATTCCTTATCTGTTTGTTGTGAAAAATGGTTGCTCCACTTATTTTTGAAAGGATTTGATTCTTTGCCATTAACAGTTGCGTTTTTTTCGCCTTTTACCTTTATTTTCTTAAAAAAATGAATATCCGTTTGAGACGAGCTATTTGGCACACTTTTAAAAGAACTATTATCAATAGTCGTAACTTCATTTTTTTGTCTACGTAATAAACGTATGGCGCTGTTTATAGAATGCCCCAATTTATTATGTGTTTCAAAAAACGAAATAAAAGCTTTATAATTATCATTTACTTCAATGCCAAATTCTGTTTCAAAACGAAATAGTTTTCCATACTCCTCCATCGAGAATTTTCTATCACTGGCCTTCGCTATACGCCCTTTGTATATTTTTTTGAAATACCTGTTATAAAATTCTTTTTCTCTGTCTTTAAAAAAAGAATCCATATTTCTCAATGTTTCAGTCATTTAATTTAAAATTGATTAATTTATTTAAAACGTGAATTTATAAAATCTATCCGAATACTTTTTTCATTTCATCCGCTTTCAAAGCATCCACTACCTTGTAATACCTACGGGCTGTTCTTAGGTCTTTGTTTCCAGTAATTGACATAGCGGTAAGTAAACTACCTCCTTTTGCAAGAAAATTAGTCATAAATGTTTTTTTACTGACATGAAAGGTAATAGCTTCATGTAAGGGTATAGTTTCATTAATACGCTTTGCCCCCTGAAAATGTACGATCTGTACCGGACGTTTCAATTTTGCTTTTTTCTTGGCAAGCTCTTTAAGATATAGATTTGTTTTCTGTTCGGAAATCACCGGCAAACATTTTTCAGGATGCCCTTTATGTCTTTTTAGTATTTCTTTTGTATATATGTTTAATGGGATAGTATTCGTTTCCCCTGTTTTTACAATGCGGTAAATGATTTGTTCCTTGTGAATATTCTCCGGGGACAAGGCAGCAATATCTGAATATCTCATGCCTGTAAAGCACCCGAAACAGAATACATCTCTTATATCAGCCAGTCTTTTTTCTTTCAATTTCAACTTATACAATTTCATCAATTCGTCATAAGTAAGAAAGATAATTTCGGGTTCTTCCCGTAATTTTTTGAAACTTTTTTTCTTAAAATCCAGCTTGGTATTATATCCTTGCTCCGTAGCCCAGTTGAGAAAGGCTTTAAGGTCTTTTATTATTTTTCCGGTATAATTATTTCTATACTTTGCTACATTGAAACTATATTCCAGTAAGCTATTATAAAAATCCTGGTCAATGTTGGTGAAGTCTAACTTTACTCCGGCAATCTTGCTAAACACTTGCAATATATTTAATGAGCTTTTGATGCTTTTTACCGTGCCGGCTCCTTTGGTCAGCTTGGAAATTTCAATAAATTCATTATAACAATCTGCAAAAGATTTTTGCGAGGATATTGTTCCGTTAGTTTTTTTTAACTGTTCCCTAAAATATTTTACGGTAGGTTCTATTTCTAATGCTTTCGCTCTCTCATATATATTTTCTACTTTGGCTTTCAGTTTACCAAGTTCTTTGTTTATTTCGGCAGCTTCTTCATAATTTTTTTTGATTTTATGGTGTTCATTGTCCCATTTGTACATATCAATACGGAATCCGGTAAAATATTGCAACCGTTGTCCGTTAAAGCTAAAAAACAAGAAAATGGGAACATTATTATCTATGAGCCTTCCTGTTTCCTTGTCCTTGCGTTTTTCGAGATAAAATTTAACTTCTGCTATCAAATTGTATGTAAATTTACATACGAATTTACATACAGTTTTGCATATATTCAAATTTATTTCGGTTTATTTAATTTAATCAAAAAAACCTCTGTAAGTCCTTATTTATGATATTTATAGATAAAAATAGTAAAAATATTTAATTTTATTAAATTGTGTAAAATAATCCCAGCGGGATCACGTGATGATCCGATCAAAATAAAGCGAGCAATAAAATGCTCGTTTTTTTATTTTTGATTGTATTGTTTTCGTTTTAGAAAAACAATCTTTTTAATTTTCTCTCCATCTCTTCAATAAATCCCAATTGTCCGGGAATTATTTTTTCTTTCGCTTTTTTCATATTAAACCATTCTACTTTATCAATTTCAGGAAATTGTTTTTTAATTCCTGATTTAGGTGGCCACTCCAGCTCAAATGTATTACTTATGATTTTTGTCGGATCAAGATCTCCTTCCAGCAACCATACATAAATAGTTTTACCGCTTTTCTGTTTAAGAGGAGTTAATGGAATGAACTCACCTGAAATATCCATACCTGTTTCCTCTTTAAATTCACGCTTTGCTGCTTTCAAAGGATCTTCATCAGTGAATTCACCTTTGGGTAGGTCCATATGGGTCCGGTCTTATTTGACCAAAAAGGCCCGCCCGGATGAGCCAGTAACACTTCCGGTAAATTATTCTTTAACCTGTATAATAGTATGCCGGCACTTTTCGCCTTCATGACTTTTTTAATATTATCTACAAAAAATCACATCGGCAGATACACTACTTTTTTTGTTTCAAAAAACTCTTCTGCAAAATGATCTTTCAGATCATAAATAACAACACGCTTTTTAAAATCCTTCAGCTCTTCTGTAAGATCACCACCCTTTAAATACAAAATACCATTTGGCAAGGCATTGGATTGATTCTTCGTGAATTTATTTTGTACCCAACGATAAAACACAGGAAACTCAGCAACTGCACGGGAGATCACAAATTCAAATTTACAGGTTACTTCTTCGGCCCGTTTGTGTTCCGCTTCTACATTTTCTAATCCCAATGCCGCTGCTACTTCATTCACCACTTTTATTTTTTTGCCGATGGAATCCACTAAATAAAAATTGCATTCCGGAAAAAGGATCGCCAAAGGAACCCCCGGGAAACCACCTCCACAGCCCACATCCATAATAGTGGTTTTTGGTTTGAATGATATTACTTTGGCAATGCCTAAGGAATGGAGGACATGACGTTCGTACAACAAGTCAATATCCTTACGTGAGATCACATTGATCTGTGCGTTCCAATGCTCATATAAGCCCTGCAATTGAGCAAATTGTTGTTGTTGGGTTTTAGTAAGGTTTGGAAAATATTTAAGGATAAGAGAGATCAAGGAAATTAAAAATTGAAGATTAAAAATTAAAAATTACACCTAAATTAACTAATCAATCAATCTTCCAATGACCAATAAACGAATGACTAATGAACTAGATCTTCCCTTCGGTGTTTTTTAAGATGTTCGCTAAGAATTCGCGGGCACGGAATAACTGGGCTTTTACAGTGCCCAATGGCAGCTCCAGTTTCTCAGCAATTTCTTCGTAAGATAGCTCTTCAAAATAACGCATCTCTACCAATACACGGTAACGTGGTTTCAATTTATCCACTATATCATGCATGTGTTTTGATTTTTGTTTTTTGATGATGTTCTCCTCCGGATTCAAACCCGAAGCTTTCAGATCCATGCTCATTTCACCGCCTTCATCATTTTCAAATGTTTTGTCAATGGAAAAGGTCACCATCTTTTTTCTGCGGATAAAATCGATACAGTTATTGGAAGCGATCTTAAACAGCCAGGTACTGAAGGCGTAATTGGGAGTATATTGACTCAAACGTTTAAATGCTTTACCAAATGCTTCAATGGTCAGATCATCAGCATCATCTTTATTATTCACCATTTTCAGCAACATGAAATAAACGGAATCATGGTAACGACCCATCAGTTCGGCATATGCCTTTTGATCTCCATTATCTAACGCTGCACGGATCAGGTTATAATCATACACCGCTTTTACCGACAAATTTGAATTTGAATCTGACCCTAATTCATCCATATTACTTCCACTTATTTTTTTTCATGAGCAGGTTTGATAGTGTCACCATCGGATAAACTATCAATAACATCAACTCTATTACAGGCGAAAATACTAATAAATCCTTTTCAGCCAGTAACTTCATTGATTTGTTAAAGATAAGAATTTGTACCAATAACCGCAAAAGGAACAGGGACAGCACTGTGATAGGTTCAAATTGCACTATTAACAGGCTAATGAACGAAGCGAAGAATAGGTATTGGCTCATGCTGATCATCGTTAACCGGAACTTACTTGCGGCATTATAATGCTCAAACGTTGTAACATGCCTGCGTTTTTGACGAAGCCAGGTCCTGAATGTTCTTTTTACACGGGAAATGGTATGGCTGTTAATACTCACCTCAATTTTTGAATTTTGTTTAGTGGCTGCTTCATTCACAAAAAGGTCATCATCACCTGATTCAATATGATAATGGGAAGCAAACCCTTTCATTTTAAAGAACAGCGATTTTTTATACGCCAGGTTTCTGCCCGTTCCCATATAAGTTTTGCGGGCCAATGCGAATGATAAAAATTGCAACGCGATCATGAATGTATCAAAACGAATGATCTTATTTAAAAAACCTTTTTGTTTTTCATATCCTCCATAACCCAATACGATCTCCGTTTCCGGAGTAAAATGCTGCATCATATTATGCAACCAATCTTTACTATTAGGTTTACAATCAGCATCAGTAAGCAGCATGTGCTCATGTGTTGCACCTTTGATCCCCATCATGAGAGCAACTTTTTTACCATGGGTGTACACTTCATCTTCTTTGATAGTAACTACCCTAAGGTTGGAATGTTTTTGGGCAAATTCCTTTAAAATATGCTCTGTATTATCAAATGAACAATCATTTACCACCACTACTTCAAATTCCGGGTAATCCTGTTCAAAAATTTTAGGTAAAAAATCAACAAGGTTATGATCTTCGTTCTTGGCACAAATAACAACAGATGCAGGAGGAGCATTGGCAG
This sequence comes from Bacteroidota bacterium, assembly GCA_052389695.1. Classification (GTDB taxonomy): domain Bacteria; phylum Bacteroidota; class Bacteroidia; order 2-12-FULL-35-15; family 2-12-FULL-35-15; genus 2-12-FULL-35-15. The sequence goes on from JBQTHQ010000071.1 coordinate 5,509, forward strand.
GAAGATCCTTCTTTTTATAAAAAGCCAAGCGGCTGAAATACCCCAGATAATACCATAGTTGTATTAAAAGAGCGAAAGCAAATACAATAAATATTATTAGTCCGGGAGAAAAGGTTGTGAACATCTACTAAATTACTAATCTATACTAATTTTAATAATTACTATCCAATCTACATTCAACCAAATATTACAAATTATACTTAAAACACATTGGCATATTTGTACATATTGGTAATTAATCTAAGTTGCGACCTATATAAACAGGTCGGTGTTTATAAAAAGAATAAAAATAGCAAAGTCTATCAATCTTAAAAGCAGATAATGGTGTTGCATCAACACTACCTGCCAGATGATAGAC
>JBQTHQ010000072.1:0-42679 GCA_052389695.1 Bacteroidota bacterium
CTTATATAAAGTACATCATTCTGTCCATCTGCATTCGGTGAAAATCCATTAGGTACAAATAATTCCCCATTGTCTCCACATTTATTTTCTATAGTAATGGTTACACATGCGCTATCAGCGCAGCCCACGGAATCCTTTACTATTACACAATATTGTGTAGTAGCGCTTGGTGTTGCTGTTGGATTTGAGCAGGTAATGCAGCTTAAACCACTTGAAGGAATCCATTGATAAGTTCCTCCACCACCTGAATTTAATGTGGCACCTTGTCCGTTCAGAATGGTAGTATCTCCACTTGCAAATGGAATGGGTAACGGATTTACTGTTACTATATGAGTAGTCGTGTCTGCGCATGCACCTACTGATACAAATACCGTATACGTTGTTGTTGCTACCGGGCTCACTGTTATTGTACTTGTACTTACACCTGAATTCCACAGAAAATTGTTTCCACCCTTAGCAGCAAGTGTGGTGCTTTGTCCAGCACATATATCATTTCCCGTTATACTTGCTACAACAGTTGGTATTACTGTTACTACAATGTTACTTGTTCCAGTACAACCATTTTGTGTTACACTTACACTGAAGGTTGTTGTAACGGGTGGCGTTACCGTTATTGCATCAGTACTTGCTCCCGTGCTCCAATTGAATGGTCCAGCAGTACTAGATGTTAACATTGTGCTTTGGCCGGTACAAATAGTTATAGTTCCGGTTATTGTGGGCGTTGGTGTTGGTTTTACTGTTACCTGCGCTGTGGCTGATCTTGTGCAACCATTGGTTGTAACTGTTACTGTATAACTCGTTGTAGTAGTTGGACTTATTGTGATCATTGATGTAGTTTGACCTTGACCCCATTGATAAGTTCCTCCCCCATTGGTTGTTAAACTAGTACTTTGCCCTGAACAGATCGTCGTGGTACCTACTATTACAGGACTAGGATTAGGATTCACTGTTACAAAAATGGATGCGGTGCCACTACATAAACCATTGGTAACTGTTACGGTGTAAGTGATATTTGATGTGGGGCTGACTGTAATTGATGAACCTGTAGCCCCATCGCTCCATGCATAAGTACCACCGCCACTTGTACTGAGCGTGGTACTTGTTCCAGTGCAGATTATACTTTTGCCTGTAATGGTTGGTGTCACAGGAGCTTGTACAGTTACCACTACTGTAGAACTCGCAGTGCAGCCTGCAGTGACTGTTACTGTATAAGTAGTTGTAATTGGTGGGCTAACTGTGATCGAGGCTGTTGTGGCTCCCGTATTCCATTCATACGTGCCACCTGCTGTAGCTGTTAATGTTGTACTGTCCCCATTACAAATTGCGGTATTGCCGCTTATAGTAGGTACAGGTGGGGGTGGAATACTTACCACAACCGTTGTTTGACCCGTACAACCACTTTTATTTGCTGTTACAGTGTATGTTGTTTGAACAGATGGTGATACAGTAATGCTTGCTGTCGTTTGCCCGTTATTCCAAACATATGTTGTTCCTCCATTACCCGTTAAGGTAGTACTCGCGCCAGGACATACACTGTTACTGCCAGTGATAGTAGGTATGGAGTTATTCACTACTGTTACCTGTACAGTGGCTGTACCACTGCAAGCTCCGCTAGTTACTGTTACACTATAACTAGTACTTATTGTCGGACTTACGCTGATGGCAGAAGTTGTTTCTGTTGTACTCCATGAATAGGTACCTCCTCCACTGGTACTTAAGATAGTGCTTGTTCCATTACATATGGTTGTGGTTCCTGTGATAGCTAATGAAGAGCCACCAGAAGGATAAACCGCTAAGTTAGGCAAACCTAACAATGATAATTTTCCTGAAAGGGAAATGCCACTATTAACATAGGAGCAGGAACTTCCCAACAAATTTGGATTATTGATAACATCTAAAAAACCAATTCCACTAGTTTGGCTAACCGATTTTGCCACATATATCTTCCCATCTGTTCCTATCTGCAATGAATTAGTAAATCCGGAACTGGAACCAACTAATGTTGCTGAAGATGAAATGGCAGCAGCACTGCCTGCTAATAGATTAAATTGATATACTGAATTGCTGGTAATGATACCGCCATATAGCTTTGAGCCATCAGGTGAAAATTCAACACCATATGCTACTGGATAACTTCCGGCATTTATTGTTATAGGATTATTTATAATCCCAGAGTTAATATTGAAATCAAACACCTCAAACAATGCAGCATCCCTTATTGCTAAAGCTAAACGATCACCTTGTTGCGATACTTTAAGCTGTCCAACCGTATTAAAAGTACCGCCACCACCGCCTCCTGCATGACTAGTTCCAACAGATGAGAGAATACTTGGAGAAATTCCAGCTGGAGTTAATAAATCGGCATAAAAAGTAGTTGTTGTTGATTCATGTGAAATAATCCAGATGTTTCCATCACATCTCTGAACTGCACACTGCTTTTCCGAAACAGCAGGATGCAATACTACATTTTTAGTAGATGTAACATCACCGCTCCCTGATTGCAATGTCATATCTACAATTGAATAGGTCATTGCTCCACCTAAATGATAAATCGTAAATACATAATAAAGTGAATTACTTCCTGGTTTAAGAACAATTAAAGCAGATTGTGTTGTGGAAGGGTGACCGAGAAGGCCTGTGCCATTAGGCATTACAATATGATTTTTATTGTAAACTGTTTGCCCATCAGTATAAAACAATAAGTTACCGGTATTATCGCTTATTGTTGAACATCCTTCTGCCGTATTTAGTTGACTATTTGTAAGAGCTACGGGACTTCCGCTACTAAAATCTAATGCTGCATGATCTCCAAAATACCATTTTTTATTTTGATTTTGTGAAGATAAAATATTGCAAAAAAACAAGAATAAAATAGTTATTTTAAAATTCATTCGAGGTAATTTTAAACATTATCTGCAAGGTACAAATAAGTTTAAAGCTATCGGTAAAGAACTTATCTAACGGTTAATTCTCTTAAACCTATATTTCTTTTTTCTTTAAAGCAAAAAACAATGACACCCCAACAAACCCAAAAAGCAGCAAGCAGGAAACCAAAGATATTTTTTCACCCGTATAATACTTTGTTGGTTCAAATTTAAATTCGATGGTGTGTTTACCCGGCTGAATGCTCATTACACGCAACACATAATTAACTCCAAAATGTGGCTTTAATTCCCCGTCTACATAAGTATTCCAGCCATCCTTATAGTATATTTCAGAAAATACAGCTAATTGCTCTGTTGTTGAATTGGACTCATATATTAAGTGATTGGGCTTATATTCTGTAAGTTTAATGATTGCAGAAGGATCCATTTTAGGAACAAAACCATCCAATTCCATTTTGTATCGTTCATCTATCACAGCTGTGCGAGCCGGGTCTATTTCACCAACAGCTTTGATTTCTTCATCTGCATCTTTCACCATTTTTATATCATTCACAAACCAGGCGTTACCCAATGCATAACGATTTTGCAGTGGAGCAGCTTCGGCATTATAAATAATGTATCGGGTGTTTAACATATTCAGCACACCCTGTTTTGCAAAGGTGGCACGCAGAGATGAATCATTAGGCGAAGCTTTTAAAGTAGTAATAATATCCTGCATGCTATTTTGTATATGCGCATCTATCAGGTCCTGATAACGTCTTAATTTGGCCGCATGATAGCCTCCTATTGATTTATGGTAATAAGAAGTACTTGCATCATTAAAAGTATTTACTGCTAAATTCAATACACGGTAATTAGGATCTGTATCCTGCAAAATTTCTTTGCTTGCCTGTGTTAAAGGAAAAGGATCCTTTGCTTCTTGTTTTGATCTGAAGCTATCATCATTTAAATAAGCTTTATCAACCTGTACCAAGTCAATAAAAATAAGAGTAATTAAACCTGTTATTAAAATAACTTTATTGATCTTGGATTTTAAAAATAGCCAAACGGCACCTGCACCCAGCGTTATAAAAAAGAAACTACGTATCGCATCGGATTTAAATAAAGCTTTACGGGCAGTTTCCATATTATCCATAAATTTTTGAGCAATTTCATTTCCATTGCTTTGTGCTATTTGGTTATAAATTTTATCATATTCACCATCGCCAAAAAAGTTTGTCAAGCCCGGAAATAAATAATACAACAAGGATAAACCACCCGTTAACCCAAAAGAAATTAAAAATGCATTCTGTACAGTTATTTCTTTTTGAGTAAAAGCCAGTTTAATTTTGGAATTAAAAAAACCGGGGTGTTTTAAAAGTTTATCGATAGCCAGAATTGCCAACAGTGGTATTGTAAATTCAGCTATGACCAATATCATGGATACAGCCCTGAATTTGTTGTATCCGGGGAAATAGTCCAAAAAGAACTCTGTTAAAGGCATGAAATTCTTACCCCATGACAGTAAAATTGAAAACAGGGTAGCTGTTAATAAAGCCCATTTCATTCTGCCTTCTACAAAAAACAATCCAAGTACAAACAAAAATATTACGATCGCACCTGAATAAGGTGAAATTGTAAAAGGCTGATCACCCCAATATTGAGAAGATCCTGCAACACTCTCACGCATTTGAGGATCCACATTTTTTAATGCTTTTTTATTTTCACCAACGCTTAAAGAGGATGAGCGGCCTTTAAAACCCGGGATCATCAAACTCATCGTTTCAGATGTCCCCAAGCTCCATTGTGTTGCATAATCTTTATCTAATCCTGAAGTTTTGTTTCCCTGATCGGATGTTAATTCGGATGCACCACGAATGGTTACCTTAGCGTAATCAGCTGTATTCCATAAGTTGGTAATGTTACAGCCTACCGCTAAAATTCCGGCAATAATAAATACGCCTAGCGCCTTTATTATTACTTTATACTCTTTTTGTTTAATACGTGCCACCCACTCAAAGCCTGTATAAATTGCCAGGAATAAGAATAAGTAATAGGTGATTTGTACGTGGTTGCATAGTAATTCCAGCGACAAAAAAAGAGCTGTTACAGCCCCTCCAAGTAAATAGTTACCCTTGTTCACCAATATAATTCCTGCAAATACAGGTGCCATATAACCTATTGCTAACGCTTTTGTAATATGCCCTGCATCTATAATGATGAAATTATATGCTGAAAAAGCGAAAGCAATGGCACCGAGGATACTTAACCAGGGATCAACCTTAAGAACAAGCAGCAATATAAAAAAACCCAACAGATAGCTAAAAACAATATTGGCAGGCATTGGTAGCCACAAAGTAAAAGCGGAACGTACATGCTTGATCAAATTAGAGGGATAAGTAATTGATATCTGATAAGTGGGCATACCCCCAAACATAGAGTTGGTCCAAAGGGCCTCTTCATGGTTTTGTTCCCTAAAATCATTGGTTTCCTTGGCCATTCCCTGGTTTGAAACCATATCGCTTTGGACAATTACTTTATTTTTTAACAATGGCGTGAAATAGCCATAAGTAAGTGCGATAAAAATTCCAATCGCCGCTACAATGGGAAGGATCTTTTTAAGATTGATGTTTTTCATTTAATAATGTTTAGGAACACAAATATAATGGAATACCATTTAGAGTTTCTTGTAAAATAAAAACCCCATCCCGAGAATTCGGGATGGGGTTTTTATTTTTATGAAAATACGTTGTTAAAAATGGAACAAATCGTGTTCGTAGATAAATATATCATGCTTTACACGTTCCGCTTCCAATAACTGATCCAATCCTGTTTTATAGTCGTAAATACCTCGGTTGTAAACGTTGCTTTCTTTACGCACAAAACTGGAGAACATTCTTTTCCAGAATATATCTTCAAATGTTCTTCTCTCTGCATCATTATGACGCATGAATACTTCCTGGTTAGCAAATATAGGACGTGCTTCAGGGAAATATATCCAAAACAATGCTTTATCAGAACCTGTAGACTCGCCGGTTTCAGTTTTCTTTTCAATCAAAGGACACAATCCAATGATGCGAACATCCAATACCGAACGTTGTTTATCAAAGAACCAGTCTTCTTTTACCCAGTATTTCCAAACTTTATCGGTACCGATATCATTTTTTAATGGCGCAGAAAGCATCACACCTGGATTATTTACGTCCTCAATTTGGTTAGTTGAATCCCAGGAAACCAACAAATTCTCTATCTCGCTTTTGGTCATATCAAAACGAAACTCATCATCTGTTAAAGGTTGGTCAAAGCAGGTAATGGTTCCATCTATCATTGCGGCATCCTTAATCACATCAAATAAACTTTTTCTGTCAAGGATTTTCTCATCAGGATAATATAATGGATGGTTTATTTTTTCACGAAGATCGATCACGCGCCAAATACGCTTGCTCCACATTACATCTGCTTCACGCAAATGAGGATATGGTATAGCTCTCCGGGTGCGGGTGTTTTCTTTCGTATAAACACCATCCGGATATTTTGGCGGTTTAATTACTTCTTGTGCATAGTTATCTATTGTTATTGTAGTAACGAATAGAACTAATAAAAGAAATTTCAATTTTTTCATGATATACCTCCGTTATTATTATTTAATCTTTAATACGCAACCGGTAATCTTCCTGACTCCATCTGGCGCCTGTACTCTCACTTCTTCAATCAGTACTTTTTGACCGGTTTTTACTTTACCCAGGATTTCTTTCATTTGTCCGGTTGCACCAGGGCCCTGCGCTGTATAATCTGCATAAGCTCCATTGATAAAGATGGACATATTCCAGGAAACAACAGGGAATTTTAAGTCGAATACGAAATCTTCCAGTTTTGGAATAACTCCTCCGGCATTCATTAGTTCCCCTTTACTTACTTTTCCGTCACCAACTACACCGGCAAATGAAGCTTGCGGGCTAGGTACTTTTTTAACACGGAATTTCATTGCTCCCATTGATTTGCTTCCAGTTTTTGTTTTAATGGAAACGTTCACAGAACATTCATTTCCTGAGTTAACTTTTACAATATAATGGCCTTGTCCTTTATTAATGATACTTCCTCCGCCGCCACTCAATGTAGCAACTACATCTGTAGGAGCAGCACCGGCAACTGAAATATCCACCGGATTTTCAACACCAATATAGAACACGTTCATTTTTGTTGGTGATACGGCCATGGATGGACGAGCAACCATATATTCCCCATGGAATGGATATGCTTTAATGCTTCCATCCGGTGCTTTTACGTTGATAAGTCCATTGTATTCCTGTAAACCTTCTGCACCTGTTTTAACAACATATTTACCTAAACCATTTTCAACAGGAACCACTGTAGGGGATCCTTTTATCTTTTTGGTAACAGTATCAACATCTCCTACAACGATCTCAGGATTTTGAGTAGAGCTATATGCTGCAATAAAGATGTCGGAGGTATATTCCTCACCTGCTACAACATAACTGGTAGGAGCAACAACTTTAGCTACCACCTGGTCAAATTTAAAGTCATTCGCATCAATTGATTTCAACAATACCGAGACAACATCACTTTCCGCATTTTTTATATCATTTTTAATTTTTGCAAATGCGCTCATTACAGCTGCAACAGGATTGTGGTAAAACAAGTTACTTTCCCATGTTACCTTTTTCTCTTCAGCAACTGAATAAACATCTTCTGTACTTAAACCTAATTTTAAGTTTGCACGTTCTTTTTCGGGAACCAAAGCAGCCAGATCTTTCTTAAAGTCTTCGATCTTCTTTTTTAGATCAACTGATTTTCCAGTTGCGGCTTCCGGGTTTTCACCAATTAAAATATGAGTAGGGATATCATAATTATCCTTACTATCTAAAAATTTTAACTGAAATGTATCGGCAACTTCTTTAGGAACTTTTTGTATTTCTGAATACAGCTCACTCTTTAGTTCGTCAACATATTTACATAATTCATTCGCTTTCGCCTGTGCTATTTTTGCTTTATCATAAAAAGGCTTTGTTTTGGTTTTATTATCAGCCATAGCCTTTTCAAATTTGGAATATAAAATTCCATTTTTACCATCGAAGTTAACGTTCGTTACATTCAAACCTTCTTCAATTGTAACAAAGGCATTCAGAATTTCTTTTGATACGTTTAGCGCCAAAAGTGCGGTTAACACCAGGTACATCATACCAATCATCTTCTGCCTTGGGGTTTCTTTTCCGCCTGACATGTTTTATATTAGTTTCAAAAAATTAATATTCCGTTAATTAAATATGGATGAAGGCGATTAACCCTCATCAAATGAAAAATAATTCCGTACCTACGGAATTATTTTCTCATTGCGGTAAGCATGTTACCGTATACAGTGTTCAACGATTCTAAGTTGTTTGAAAGTTGAGCAATTTGTTCTTTGTACCTCTTGGTATCATCTACAGAATCATTCAGATTTTTCATTAAACCTGTTAATCCTTCATAGAATTTAGAAGTAGTTTTTAAATGCTCACTTGAACCTTGCAATTGCAATTCATAAGAAGCATTTAATGCAGACAAATTTTTAGATACTTTATTTATTTGCTCACCAAAATTAGAAGTATCACTTGTTGATAAGGATAAGTTCAACAATGAATCTGATGCTTTATTATATGAATCTGATAATGTGTTTACGCTTTTAGACGCAGATTTTACATTTGAAACATATTCTTCGGTTGCAACAGTGGCATCTGTAATCTTAGAAATTTTACTTGTTTGCTCCGTTAAACTTCTCATGCCATCACCTAAACTGGCAATTAACTCAGGTCCAATTTTGGCTTCTTCAAGCATATTGTCCAATTGTTCAGTAACAGTTCCTTTATCTTCTATTTGTTTTTCTTCATCTTCTTCACCATGCATACCCGCCAACTCAGGGTATACTAAACTCCAATCCACCTCTTCGTGTGGTGGTTCAAAAGCCGAGAAAAAGAAAATTACTGCTTCTGTAGATAATCCAACAACAAGCATCGGACCCGCACCCGGCCAGTGCATAATTTTAAACATCGCTCCAATAATTACGATTGCCGCGCCAAATCCATATAATTTGGCCATGAAACTTTTCCATTTTTTACCACCCATGATTTTTTAATTTTAAAAGTTAATAATTATTTATTTTAGTTTAGAGATTACATTTTTAAAAGGGCTAAATATCATCACCTTTCGCGCGTCCAAGATATGTTTGAACACAACGGAAGCCGATATAACATTTAGCAGTATCCTGGTATTCGTAAGTTCTGGTGCTTGTTTGCAAATAGTAACCTACATCTTTCCAGGAACCTCCCCTGATCACTTTACGCTTTAATACCGTTGCTTCATTTTCCTGTGCTTCATAAACAAAGTCAGGATTTAAATCATGGTTAAAATCGTAAGCTGATTCATCAAATGCATTGCTGGTCCACTCAGCTGCATTACCTGCCATACAATATAAACCATAGTCATTCGGATTGTATGAAAGAATTTTTACTGTATGGAAACCTCCGTCAGGAATATAATTTCCACGCATTGGTTTAAAGTTACCCAAAAAGCATCCTAAAGCGTTTCTGATATAAGGACCACCCCAAGGATATGGGCTCAACTGATTTCCCCCACGTGCTGCGTATTCCCACTCTGATTCAGTTGGCAAACGGAAATCGTTCACATATGTTTGTCCGTTACCTAATAACCAGTTATTGAACAGCTGTGTTCTCCACACACAAAATGCACGTGCTTGTTTCCAGCTTAAACCTACTACAGGATATTCATCATAAGCCTGATGCCAGAAATACATGTTTGTCATTGGCTCATTAAATGAATAAGTAAAATCATGAACCCATGCTAATGTATCAGGGTAAATATTGATCACATCCTTAACAATAAATACACTTCTGTCTTTATCTTTTTGTTCACGGGTACTGTAATTTCCACTACCATCTGAAATCTGGTCTTTTACATCATAATGGCCAAGGGTTTTATTATCACCAACACTTGTTGATTGGTAACCATTAATAAAATCGCGTCCTTTATCATCAGGAGATTTTGATGGCTTGAAACGGTTTACTTTAGTAGCGGCTAAACGCAAATTGATCCAGTAATATTCGTAATTTAATTTACGGGTATCGATTTCCCTGCGTCTGTAGTAACGCTCTTCCGGTGGAAGGTACATGAATTCCAATACTTCTCTTACATCTTGCTCATCATAAGCAACATCTTCCCACCAGTTAACCAACGGGGGATCAATTGGCTGATCATAATCATCGGTTTCCACACCATGCTCTGCTCTCCCATCTTCAAATAGTGCACGATGAGCAATAGAATCTCTTACCCAATATACAAACTGACGGTACTCATTATTTGAAATCTCTGTTTGGTCAATATAAAAAGCCTGAACAGAAACTGTTTTTGATTTTGTTGTATGAGAATATGGTGCATCCTCATCACTTGGTCCCATATTGTAGCTTCCCATAGGGATATACAACATACCAAATGGATCGATATCGAACCATTCAGGACGGGGATGAACACCTACGAGTTCACCCGGAGGACCAGTCTTACACCCTGTAGCGGCTATTACCACCATAGAACCTAACAAGAGCAACTTTTTCATGTTTTTTGTTTTTAATTTAACCCCTTTTTGTTACAAAATCATCACTCTGAAAAGGGTGATGATTTTAAAGCAAGTGAGTAGCTTAAACGGTACTTTTTTAATTAAGGTTACAAAAAATGTATTTTTATAAAAATCTTACGTTCATATGGCTTGTTGGCTTAGGCTCTTTCTTGAGTTTATAGCAAAAGCCCAACATAATCTCATGCGTACCATTACTGTGATTTTTAATAGCAGAAGTGGTAATGTCATACGAATATCCAAATCGTGCAGACATTTTTGGATTTATGTCTCTTTCCAAGCCTACAATTCCAACAATTGCATCTGTTAAACGATAAGAAACACCTACAAATAGCAAATTGTTCCATTTAGCCAGTAAATTAATATCCAGCTGTGTGGAAGATGCGTCTGATTTCGCCAAGACAGACGGAGTTACTGCAAATTGATTTCCTATATTAAATTTATAACCTGCCATTACATAATAGTGACGAGCCACTTTATAATTGAAATCATATAATGAATTCGTTTTTTTCAAATCTTGTTCAGGTAAATGAAGTGATGATAATCCTACATATAATTTTGAAGTGGTATAATATAAACCTAAACCAACGTCATAAGTAGTAGCTGCTGCACCATTCCATGGAATAGCTAAATCATTACCCGGCTGAGCAGTAGTACTTCCATCAGGGGCAATAAAATTCCCGGAAATGGATTTTTGTATCATACCTGCATCTATCCCGATTCCTAAAGTACCGGTAGCGCCTAAAGTCAAATGAAATGAATACGCCAATTTAGCTTTCAATGTCTTGTCAAATCCCAATTGATCCTGATCAACAGTTAAACCTACACCACCATGAAGTATTTGTCCATAATCTATGCTTAAAAGCCCTGTTTTAGGGGCTCCCGGAAAACTCGTCCATTGCTGGCGATACAATAAAGTAGCACAAAGCGCTTTATTTGTTCCCGCATACCCAGGATTAACCGATAATTTATTGAACATATTCATACTAAACTGTGCATCTTGTTGAGCAAATGTTACCATACCGGCAACCGTAAAAACAATAGTAGTAAGGATTTTTTTCATTTTACACGTGTAAATTATAACAGTTTTTTGGTGCTTTTAATTAAACTCAGGTCGCTAAATTAACTATAAGTTTATTAAAAACAAATTATTTAGGCAATTTATTGTTAAACGTCTTAAATATTTATTTTAAAAATTACCCTAGTTTTTGATACGTTTGCCACCATCTGTCAGGCATTTCATCGCTGCAGGCGGTCTTATAATCGGCATAAGAACAGGGTACCATGTGATGCCGCTCGTATTTTACCTTGTGATTCACCGGATAGGGTATATCCATCCACCATCTATCGCTTTTATTGCTCTTATAAAACACTATTTCATGGTCATGATCCTTGATCGAAACTCTGTATTTTGTGTATTCCGATTTATCCACTATCGGATAATCCTGTTTACGATTGTAATATCCATCAATAAAATACCATATTATCTGTGAAACGAGCTGCGCGGTTTGTTTATTGTTGTCAAATGCTGGATTTATTTCATAAAAGCCGATAGAAGTCAATTTATCGCTTAAACCTGCATACCTGGCTATTTGGCAAGCTTCTTCACCATAAAAACCATTGGGAGAAGCATTTCCGTTACCCGGTGCGTCACTTTGGCGAATGCAGGATACATCAAAACTCACTACATCAGCATTGCGTACAATTGGCTCAACTCCCTCAATATCGGCACGTACCTGACCTAATCGATGCGCATCAAAATACAGTTTGTTCATCAATTCGATGGAGTTTTGCTCTACAAAATAGGTTTGATAGCCCACGTTACTGTAATTGAATAGGATATTGGGGTTGTGTAAGATTATTTTACTCAGATAACTTTGTGAATTCAGCTCTTTGTCACCATCTCCAATGTCAAAACAGGAATCGATCGCTACAATATTAATGGTTTGTTCCAAACTTTGATAAGCAAGATAATTACAATAAGTAATATCTTGTCCACCACCAATAATAATAGGAATTATATTTTTTTTAAGCAATTTAGAAATTACATCGGTAACCGCAAAATAGCTGTCATCAATGGAATTACCCTTTTTTATATTTCCAAGATCAACAATTTTTGAGGTATAATTTCCCTTAAATAATTTATAAAAAGCATCACGAACATCATTTGCTGCAAGTCCGCAACCTTCATTATTTAAGGCTTTTCGATCTTCTTCCACTCCAATGACCGCTAAATGCACATTTTCTAAAGTTGGAAAATCTCCACCTTCAACATAGGCGTTAATTAGCTTTCCATAAGAAGAAGCAGTGTAGTGATCTACCCCGTTAAACTTAGTGATATCAATAGGTGTGAAGTATTCCTGCATGGTATCTGCCAATTACAAATTTATACGGATGTACCAATCTGTGTTTCTATAATTTAATAACTCTACTTTTGTAAAAAGATACAAAACACTGATTATTTTTTCTTTCCAACTTTTTTAGATGCAGCCTTTTTAGGTGCAGATTTTTTTGCAATTTTCTTTACAGGCACTTTTTTTACAGCTGCTTTAGGTGCGGGTTTTGCGGACTTTTTAACTGCCTTTTTAGGTGTGGCTTTCTTCGGAGCAGCATGCCCGCCTGCCGGACGGGCAGGTTTAAATGGCTTTGCTGTTTCTTTTTTCCTAAAACGATTTCCTTTGCTTGCATTCTTTGGATCAGCTGCAATATCAAGGCACTCCTGTAATGTTAGCGAAGCAGCATCAGTCCCTTTGGGCAATTTAAAATTGTTCTTATCGATCACCAGGTAAGGGCCCCAGCGGCCATTAAGCAATTGCACATCGGGGCGTTCTGGAAATGTTTTAATGTATTTATCGATGTCTGCCTGACGTTTTGCTTTTATTAATTCAATGGCACGATCTGCAGTAATGGTCATTGGATCATCTTCCTTTTTTAATGAAACGAATATGCTGTTGTGTCGAACATAAGGACCAAAACGGCCAATAGCAACAGTCATATCCTTATCTTCAAATTGACCTACAACACGTGGTAATTTAAACAGATCCAATGCTTGTTCAAAAGTAATGGTTTCCAAACGTTGATCTTTTCTTAATCCTGCGAATTTTGGTTTATTATTTTCATCATTGCCTTCTCCGAGTTGTGCCATGGGTCCAAAACGACCGATGCGTACATAAACATTTTTCCCTGTAACAGGATCAACGCCTAACAATCGTTCACCGGATGCACGTTCTGAGTGTTCCGAAGTATTTTCCACATTTTTATGAAATGGTTTATAAAAATCAGAAAGCATTTTTGTCCACTGAATTTTCCCTTCAGCGATCTCATCAAACTCTTCTTCCACTTTTGCAGTGAAATTAAAGTCAAGGATCTGAGGAAACTCCTTCAATAAGAAATCATTCACTACCATTCCAATATCCGTAGGAAATAATTTCGATTTTTCCGCACCGGTTCCTTCGGTCCTTACTTCATCCGTGATGTTATTTTGTTTTAGTGTAAGTACATTATAATTACGTTGTACGCCTTCCCTATCTTCTTTTACTACATACTGGCGTTTCTGTATTGTTGAAATAGTTGGTGCATAAGTAGAAGGTCGGCCAATACCTAATTCCTCCAATTTTTTCACCAGACTGGCTTCTGTATATCTTGCCGGATGATGAGTAAAACGTTGTGTTGCAGTGATCTCATTCATTCCTAATTTATCTCCTACTTTCATCGGAGGCAACATCCCTTCCTGGTTCTCTTCATCTTCTTCATCTGTTCCCTCCATATACACTTTCAGAAAACCATCAAATTTCAATACTTCACCTTGAGCAACAAATTTTTCAGTAGTACCTGAAGCCGTGATGATTGCAGTAGTTTTTTCTAACTCCGCATCACTCATTTGTGATGAAATAGTTCGTTTCCAGATCAGATCATATAATCGTTTATCCGCTGCATCACCATCTATATTTTGATTTTCAATATACGTTGGACGAATTGCTTCGTGGGCTTCTTGTGCACCTTTTGATTTATTTTTATATTGGCGAATGTTCAAATATTTTTCTCCATAATTTCCGGTGATAGCTGCCTTCGCCTGATTAATTGCAGTATCAGAAAGGTTCACTGAATCCGTTCTCATGTAAGTGATCTTACCACTTTCATATAAACGCTGTGCAATCACCATTGTTTGAGCTACAGAAAAGCCCAGCTTGCGGCTGGCTTCCTGCTGTAATGTGGATGTTGTAAATGGTGCGGATGGCGATTTTTTTGCAGGCTTTGTTTCAAGACTATCAATTGTAAAATCAGTATTCAAACATTTTTGTAAAAATTCACGCGCTTCCTCTATTGATTTAAATTTAGTAGAAAGTTCTGCCTTTACAACTGAATTACCCGAAACAAAATTGGCAGTTACTTTATAAGATGATGAGCTTTTAAAGTTCATGATTTCACGCTCACGTTCTACTATTAAACGAACAGCAACCGATTGAACACGACCTGCTGATAAAGATGGACGTATTTTCTTCCAAAGTATGGGTGATAATTCAAAACCAACCAAACGATCCAGTATTCTACGTGCTTGTTGCGCATCCACCAAATGCTTATCAATTGTGCGCGGATTTTCAATTGCATTTTTTATTGCTGATTTGGTGATCTCATGAAATACAATTCGTTTTGTATTTTTTATATTCAGGTTCAATGCCTCTGCCAGATGCCATGAAATAGCCTCTCCTTCACGATCCTCATCCGTTGCTAGCCAAACTGTATCCGCTCCTTTTGCTAGTTTTTTTAGTTCTGAAACTACTTTTTCTTTATCCGGTGAAATCTCATAATTAGGAGTAAAATTATTTTCAATATCAACTCCAAAGCCTTTTTTTGCCAGATCACGAACGTGACCATAACTTGATTTTACTGTAAAACCTTCCCCTAAAAATCCTTCTATAGTCTTTGCTTTTGCGGGGGACTCCACGATCACTAAATTTTTGCTCATACTATATAATTAAGTTAAAAGTTTATCGGTTAAATCCGGAAATTTTATTATTCCAAAACTTTTTTGTGAGTGCAAAGAAAACAATTCCAAATTGAAATTTCCAAATCTATTTTGTAAATGTCACATAATATATATATAATTATATATATATAAATTTTCAAACAGCCCTTAAATAAAGCTTTTGAGCACCTATTTTTTTTAATTACATTTGTGTCCGAATTTTTTTTCGGATAATTATCAACAACAAAAATGAGCGAGGACAAAATAATTGATGAAAGCAAGCAGGGAGAAGCCCTGATGATAGAGGTTCCGGAGAATTCTAACGGAAAAAAATTATTTTTGGAGAGTTATGGCTGCGCAATGAATTTTTCGGACAGCGAAATTGTTGCGTCCATCTTAAAAGATAAAGGTTTTACTACTACCACAGATTTTTTTGAAGCGGATGTGATCTTTGTTAATACATGCGCTATTCGTGAAGGCGCTGAACAACGGGTAAGACAACGATTGACCGAATACAAAAAAGCGAAAAAAACTAATCCTGATCTGATCGTTGGAGTATTGGGCTGCATGGCCGAACGGTTGAAATCGCAATTTTTAGAACAGGAAAAATTAGTAGATATAGTTGTTGGCCCGGATGCCTATCGTAGTTTACCGGAATTAATTGAAATTGCAGAAACCGGACAAAAGGCGGTTAATGTGCTTTTATCAAAAGAAGAAACATATGCTGATATTGCCCCTGTTCGTTTAGGATCTAACGGAGTTACTGCATTCATTAGCATTACACGCGGTTGTGATAACATGTGTTCATTTTGTGTAGTACCATTTACCAGAGGCAGAGAACGTAGTAGGGATCCGCGAACAATTGTAAAAGAAGCTGAAGATCTTTTTAATGAAGGATATAGAGAAGTGACATTGCTTGGGCAAAATGTGGATTCGTATTTGTGGACGGGAGGTGGATTAAAAAAAGAAAATCCTTCCGCTGAAGACTTGAAAAATGCCACCACATTTGCACAATTACTTGAAAAAGTGGCTTTGGTAAATCCTGATCTGCGTGTGCGTTTCAGCACATCACATCCAAAAGACATGGTGGATGATGTACTTTATACCATTGCTAAATATGACAATATTTGCAGTTATGTTCATTTGCCTGTGCAATCGGGAAATACACGCATTTTAGAAATGATGAACCGTGGTTATACACGTGAGTGGTATTTGAACCGTATTGATTCCATACGTAAGATCATTCCTGACTGTGGAATTTCAATGGATATTATCACCGGATTTTGTTCTGAAACAGAAGAGGAACATAAAGATACCTTATCATTGATGGAAGCAGTAAAATATGATTTCGGATATATGTTTGCTTACAGTGAACGTCCGAAAACATTGGCTGAACGCAAATACAAAGACGATGTTCCTGCAGATGTAAAAAGCAGGAGATTAGCGGAGATCGTTGAACTTCAATTAAAACATTCAGCAGAACGTACCAAACAAGGTGTTGGAAAAATTCACAAGGTTTTGGTTGAAGGTGTTTCAAAAAAATCTGCAGAAAAATTATACGGAAGAAATTCTCAAAATACCGTAGTTGTTTTCCCGAAATATAGAACCAAGATACAAGAATCAGGAAACAAGATTGAAGAAGAAATAAAAAAAGGAGATTACGTGAATGTAATAGCTGAAAGCTGTACCGGGGCGACTTTGATTGGGAAAGCTATAAAATAGAATCAAGAATTAAGAATCAAGAAACAAGATAATACAATGTATAGCTCATAATTTCAAGCAGCTTTTGATATGGCAAAAATCAATGGATTTAACAGATTTAGTTTTTCTTTACTGTAAAGGTTTACCTAAGGATGAAAGATTTAATCTAATTGATCAAATGAATAGATGTTCGTGTTCTATTCCTTCCAATATTTCTGAAGGCTCTGGCAAAAGATCGAAATTACAATTTGCGGAATTCCTATCAACTTCCTTAAGCTCTGCATTTGAACTAGAATCTCAACTACTAATTTGCGAAAGAAAAAAATATGGCAAAGTTGAATTATTAAACAAACCTTGAGTTTAGTAACGGAAATACAAAAAATGATTTTTACGTTTAGAGAAAAAATTGTTAATGAATAGTATTTGTCTTAACTCTTGCCTCTTAAATCTTGCTTCTACTATTAACCACATTCTCCCCTAAAGTTTTAAAATCAATTCCATCAAAAGTTCCGGAGCTCATCATCAGTAAATTTTTATTTTCGAAATTCATTTTTATTAAATTGTCCAATAAAATTTTTGAATCCGTGTATACTTTTATGTTGTTGCCGCCAAACGCTTTTTTTACCTGCTCTTCGGTGATGGGTTTTAATTTTTTATGCGCGATCGTATGCGGATTAAAATAAACGATTGCTTCATCGGCTAAAGACATAGAGCCGGAATATTCATTCAAAAAATCTTCATTCAAACTACTGAAAGTATGCAGTTCCATACAGGCAATTAATTTACGATGTGGGAATTGTTTTTTAACGGCTTGTGTAGTTGCTTTTAACTTTGAGGGGGAATGAGCAAAATCTTTATACATTGCCGTAACATCATTTTTTTTTACAAGTTCCAATCGTTTTGCAGCACCTTTGAATGAACTGATTGCTTCATAAAATTGATCATCACTTACACCGATTTGGTTACATACCAATCTAGCACCATTAAGGTTCATTAAATTGTGTTCACCGAAAATTTCTAGTTGGTAGCTGGTAGCTGGTAGTTGTTGATTTGTTATAACTGTTACGCCGTTTTCAATTTTATGTTCAGGAATTCCGTACGGAAATTTTTTAATATCATTTCGAGCTGCTTCGCATACTTTTTTTACCTGGTTATCCAGCTTGCAATACACAAGGCTCCCCCCCTCCTCTATCATATCTATAAATATTTTAAATTGTTGTACATAATTTCCGAATGTCGGGAACACATTGATATGATCCCAGGCAATACCGCTTAAAATAGCAATGTTGGGTTTATACAAATGAAATTTTGGCCTACGATCTATTGGTGAAGATAGATATTCATCGCCTTCTATCACTGCTATCTTTGCTTCTTTGGTGAGCTTCACCATAGTATCAAAACCTTCCAATTGAGCGCCAACCAAATAATCACAATCTATTTTATAGTAATTTAATACATGCAAAATCATGGCGGTAATGGTAGTTTTTCCATGGCTACCGCCCACTACCACACGTGTCTTATCTTTTGTTTGTTCATAGATGTATTCAGGGTAAGAATATATTTTTAAACCCAATTCCTGTGCTTTTAGCAATTCGGGATTATCAGCACGTGCGTGCATTCCGAGTATAACTGCGTCCAATCCTTTATGAATATTACTTACATCCCATCCTTCTTTGGCAGGCAATAAATTGAGTTTTGCCAAACGGCTTTTTGAGGGCTCAAAAATTTCATCATCGGAACCGGTAACATTAAAACCTTTTTTATGCATGGCAATGGCCATGTTGTGCATTGCGCTTCCGCCTATAGCGATAAAGTGAACTTTCATAGAGCCCTCCTAACCTCCCTAAAGGGAGGAACTACAACCCTCAAAATCCTCCCCTCCTGTGTGAAAAGATTAATTTGATTGTTATTGATTATTATCTGTTTAAATATCATTTATTTTTTCATATCCACCTCCCTGAAGGGGAGGCCGGGTGGGGCTTTACTTTTTCAACCTTGGATCAAGTGAATCACGCAAGCCTTCGCCCAGAAGATTATAAATTGTAACTGTCGCGAAAATTGCCAAACCGGGAAAAATAACCAGCCACCAAGCGCTGAACTGCTCGCGCCCCGCACTCAATAAAGATCCCCAGGTAACAGTACTTGGAGGCACACCAATTCCCAAAAATGATAAAGCGGATTCTATTAAAATTGCAGATGCTACGCCAAATGCAATAGCTACCAATGCCGGTGCTATTCCGTTGGGCAATGCATGTTTGAATATGATCCTAAATTCTTTGAAGCCCATTGACTTTGCAGCATGTACATAGTCTAAATTGGATATCCGTAAAAATTCCGCACGCGTAAGCCGGGCAATGCCTGTCCAGGATGTTAAACCGATTATCACCATTAAATTTATGATCGACTTTTCTTTTGCTATGGCGGCAATGGAAATTATCAGGATCAGTAAAGGCATGGAGATCAAAATTTCTATGATGCGTGAAATAATAGAATCTACGGGAATATAAACACGCTTACTTAAGAAAGACATTTTTCCTACTAGTTTTCCGAAATAATAAAACAATGAAGTGATAATTGAAAAGATAAATAAACTGAGAAACAATTGTGTCAAGATAGCAAAACCAGAAGTAGCAAAACCATCTGCAATATTATAGGATCTAACTGAAAAAGCATAATAGTAAGCAAATACAAGTCCGACAACCAATGTCCAGAACGAACCACGGGTTGTTTGTAATTTTTTATCCCCAAAATAACCGGCCATTGCACCTAACACTATTCCCAAAAAAGAAGCAATACTCATGGATAAAATCCCGATCAAAAGTGAAATTCTGGTGCCATTGATCAAGCCTGAAAGTACATCCTCTCCAGCTTTGTTGGTTCCCAGCCAGTGACGAAATTTTGCAGGCATGTCAACCGTTTCACCTTCTTTTGTAACAAATACCTGTTTACCACCCGGGGCAACATAATCTGCATTATCATAATCCGTTTTGTTGGGAGCATAGGCTACAGGAGCAAATACAATAGTTTCAACATCAATATGTTTCCAATCAGCAATATCATATTGAATGATCTCAATATTCCCTGTTGAAGGATCTCTTATTTCACAGCGATTAGAAAAAGAAAATGCCGGAAACATGCTCACTCCTTTGTAACTGCAATAGAGGGGTTGGTCAGTGGCAATGAATGGGGCTATGATAGCAACAAAAGCTAATACGAGTAATAATTTCAAAGAATAATAGGCCGGTTTATTTTTTTTAAATTGTTTCCAGGCATATTTTTTGAAGTTGAAATCTTTGCTTTCTGCCGACAAGAATTCATCCTCCAGTTGAAATTCCATTTTATTTCCAGGTTCTCCTTGCATATACGCCTTACTTATAAGAAATTCTTGGGTCAACGATAGCATATAATATATCAGAAACCAAATAACCTACTAATGTTAAAAATCCGGTAATAGTAAGCACCGCAATGATCATCGGATAATTATTATTTTGTATTGCAAAAATGGCTTCGGAACCCATCCCCGGTATGGTAAAAATACTTTCCAGTATAACAGACCCTCCAATGGCCAAAGGAAAAATATTTGCAAATACAGTAATAATGGGTAGCAATGAGTTGCGAAGTGCATGCTTCCAGATCACTATTTTTTCGGGCAATCCCTTTGCGCGTGCTGTGCGGATATAATCCTGACCCACTGTTTCGATCATGGAAACCCTCATCGTCCTTGATAAAAATGCGAATGAGCTGTAGGTGTAGCAAATTGCTGGCAGAATAATATAGGGTAATGAAATTGTTATTTTTTCAAAAAATCCCGCATGCTCAGGATATCCAAGTGCTGGTTTTACGCCCGAAGCCGGGAACCAATGCAATGCATCAGGGTTTGCAAAGGTCATTAATAATAAAGTGGCAAGCCAGAAGGATGGCATTGAATACAACATGAATAATATAACGGAGGATGTTTTATCGAAACGGGAACCGCGATTGGCTGCTGCCTTAACACCTACGGGAATACTTACCAGATAAGCAAGTACAACTGACAACATAGCAAAAAATAATGACCAGCCAATTTTTGAAAAGATGACTTCTGAAATAGGTTGCTTTGTGACATAGGACGTACCGAAATCACCCTGTATCAAACCTTTTGAAAACTCGCCATCACCAAATAACCAGCGGTGATATTGATTTTTTTCATAAAAATTAAATTTCGGAACATAATTTTTCCAAACGCAGGCTGTCTTTTTTATTGTTAAGTATTTGTATTCGATAAGATTAAAAGGCTGTTGAAATTTTGCTAAAAAAGGGTAATACGAGAGGAGTAAATTTATTTTATTGAACTTGGCTTCAATTATATTTTCTTCGTAAGACGCTTTTAAAGCAGCCACTTCAAACTTAATTTGATTTACTGTTTCTACTACTGCATTTTTATCGTATAACTTCAGTTGATTGGTATCTATTACAAATGCTATTTGTGATAAATAAAAGTTACTCAATCCTTTATAATAGTCCTGTATCTCGGGCCAGTTACCATATTTGGAGATCAAACGATCCAATGCTTCCTTTTCGCTTTTATCGTATACTTTGTAAAGTGTATCGGGGCGTGATAAAGAAGTAAGAGAAAAATAAAAGACAGGAAGGTCCAAACCTAATTTTTGGCGCCAGAATTTTTTCTGCTCGATCTGATTAATTGTTTGAGAACCAACTTCACCTCCACTTTGCGCAGCCACTACCATTCGTTCAACCGGATCACCGGGAGCATTTACGCTGATGATGAAACCCAGCAGCGTAATTACAATAAGTGTAGGAATAAAGATTAAAATCCGTCTGGCAATATACTTCAGCATACAATATCTGTATCAATAAGCCATTTCTTTCTGAAAAGTAAATGCTCTTTTATTATAAAACTAATTAGCCGCAGGCTTTACCGATGCACCCGGGTTTGATAACAGTTTTAAATTACTTAACCAAACACCCGGACGTTCAAAATACATTTCCTGATTGCCAAATCGTTTGTGAATAATATTCCGCCTCAACGCTGCAAACATAAAAATATAAGGCTGTTCATCATAAATCTGAACTTGTAACCTTTTGATCATATCAATACGTTTGGCATCGTCCAATGTATATTTTATTGAATCTATTAATGCATCTGATTCTGCATTACCAAAGCCCGGGAAGTTAGAGCCCTGTGATGCCCATGATGAAGTATGCCATAGCTGTGTGAAATCTTCAGGTGTATAATTGCTGGCCCATGAAGCAAGTACTATATCAAAATCATGCTTTTTTGCTACATCAAAAAGAACGGAGAAATCAAGTGGGTCCAGGTTTGCTTTTACACCTGCCTTATACATTTGCTCCGAGATCATTTGTGACATATCTTTCCAGTCAACTGTGCTGGTCATATAGCTAAGATCAAATTCTAATTTTAATTTTTCCCCGTCAACAATTTTATCACGGACATTATCTCCATCAGTATCTTTCCATCCGGCTTCATCTAATAATATTTTAGCGCTTTCGATGTTGAAGGGTATTAATTGAAGATCATTATTATATTCAGGCTTTAAAGGGGATACAGGTCCTACCATACGTTTATTTTTTCCCTTGCTCACCACTTTATTGATGTCATCATATGGCACCAATAAAGCCATGGCACGTCTAACCTTCTTATCTACAAATATTTTTTTATGTTTTACTCCATCCGGCTTCATGTTCATAGCAAGATAGGTGTAATTATAGGTATCTGTGAAACGTGAATTATAATTGGCGTTAAAGCTTTCATCTTTTTGTAATTCCGATAATGTTTTAGTTGACAGATAAGTAGAAGCATCCAATGCCTGGGATTTAAATTCAAGCATTTGTGAATTAGCATCTTTGTTTAATTTAAAAATAATTTTATCCGGATAGGTTGTTTCATACATATTGGTTGACCCTTTTGTCCAGTGATTCTCTTTACGAACAAGAGTAAGACTTTGGCCTACATCCCATTTTTCAATACGATACGGACCAGCCCCAACAAGATATTTAAGATCCCGGCTGTACTTGGCATTATTAAATTCAGTAGCCCAACTATTTAAATCTTTTTGCTGATCCGCTTTAAAACTTTTATCATTGAATTGCGAAAAGGTATATTTTGAAAGCACATTGTTCTTATCAAAAAAACTACGTTGCATGATCGGATAATCTGTCAGAAAATAAACGTTTTGAATATATGTGTCCTTCATTAATATTTTAAACTTGTTAGGATTTGCTTTATCAGTAATAATATCGATCAGATTATCTAGATAAGGTTTAGCATGAGGATTATTTGTTAAAGGGCATTTCCCTGCCTTGAATGTAAAAATTACATCTTCCACAGATAATGCCTGGCCATCATCAAATTTAATATCGTTACGTAATTCGTAAGTATATTCTTTTCCATTTTCAGATACTATTGGCAACGCCTTAATTGCGATTGGACGCAGTGCCAATTTCTGATAATCGGTACCTACTAAATAAACCTGAGTGTAACCCATGATCTCAGTTCGTATTGCCATATTCCCATTTGTAGGATGCATATCATCAGGCTCACCAATAATATGATATACTAATACATTCTCTTTTGACCATGCAGGCAGAATATTCTGGGCATCATCAATTTTTATAAATTTCACCTGGTCTGCGCTCACATTCTGACTGTGTATATTTGCAGAAGTAGTAGTCGATGAATCGTCACCACCACAACTTACAACAGACGTTACCAATACAATAAACAATACTAATCTTGCTATGGATTTCATATAAAGTGACATAGTTTGTAGTTTTTAAAATTAAAACTTAAGAATAGCAAATATACTACTCTGAGCCCATTAATACCACAAAAAATTGCTTATATATAGGCGAAAAATAAAACCGTGTTTTCATAATTAATTTTACATTCAGAAATCTTTTTTTACATTTGCAGTCCTTTTAAAATAAGGAGAGATGCCTGAGAGGCCGAAAGGAACAGTTTGCTAAACTGTCGTACTGGGCAACCGGTACCGAGGGTTCGAATCCCTCTCTCTCCGCCGGTTTAAGACCAAATAATAGCAAAACGCTGTAAATCTAATGGTTTCAGCGTTTTTGTTTTTTAGCTACTTATCAAAATACCCACCTAATCTTATTGTTTTGTTGACCTATTCGTTGACCTGTTTCAAAATAGGTAACAGGTCAACGGAATCAACAGAACCCTTTAAAATCAACCTGTTCATTAATTGAACATCTTGATTTAAGTGTTATATAAATCTATTTTTAACCACTATTTCGTTGACCTGTTCGAAGGGCATAAGAAATAGACAAAACATTCACCACATGAACAAAACATTTAATCTGCTTTTCTACGTAAAAAAAAGCAAAACTGCAGCCGATGGCACAGCCCCCATCTATTTAAAAGTTACAGTCGACGGCAAGCCCTTTGAAATTTCTTCAAAACGGTATACCATTCCTGCCAATTGGTGCCCTATGTCCAAAAAGGTAAATGGCACATCCGAAGAAGCCAAATCTATTAATTCTTATTTAATGAGCTTGGAACAGTCGGTTTACAATGCGCATCGTGATATGATCAACAACAAAAAAGTTGTTACCGCTGAAACATTGAAGAACAAACTTAATGGGATTGAGGAACGCGAACGCAGTATTGTTTCAATTTTTGAAAACCACAATAAACAAATGGAAGCATTATTGGGTAAGGAGTTTGCCCAAGGCACTCTGGATAGATATAAAACCTCTTTAAAGCATACAATTGATTTTATGAAATGGAAATACAATGTTTCTGATATGGATATCCGTTTGATTAACCACGCTTTTATCACTGAATATGAGTTTTATTTACGTAGTGTCCGCAATTGTAATAACAATTCGGCTGTTAAATACATTAAGAACTTTGGTAAGATCATCCGGATATGTCTGGCCAATGGCTGGCTGGATAAAAACCCTTTTGCCAACTATAAAACAAAAGTAAAGGAAGTTGAACGGGTTTACTTAACCGAAGAAGAATTACAAAGAGTAATCGATAAACAATTTAACACAACAAGATTAAATCAAATAAAAGATATATTTTTATTCAGTTGTTATACAGGTTTAGCTTATGCAGATGTCAAGAAACTTGATAAATCACAAATAGCAATAGGAATTGATGGAGAAAAGTGGATCTATACAAACCGGCAAAAAACTGATACGCGTTCTAATATTCCAATATTGCCGGTAGCGCAAACTATTTTGGATAAATATGCAGATGATCCGCAATGCCTAAATAAAGGACGGCTACTACCTATTCTAAGCAATCAAAAAATGAATGAATACCTTAAAGAGATCGCCACATTATGTGAAATTGAAAAAGCTTTTACCTACCACACAGCACGGCACACCTTTGCCACAACAGTAACTCTAAGTAACGGTGTTCCTATTGAAAGCGTCAGTAAAATGCTTGGTCATAGAGATTTAAAAACCACTCAACATTATGCAAAAATACTGGATCGAAAAGTTAGCGAGGATATGAAAGCGCTTCGCGAAAAACTTACACCGAAGCTTGTTATTATTCCGAAAACTACAATTGCAAACTAGCATAATTTTTTCTTAAATTTATTCCATGAGCACTGATTTAAAAGACATATATCTTGAAGAATTATACAGTTCCTCTGAAATTTCAACCCGGGCACTTAACGTCTGCCACTCCGCAGGTATAAATACACTTAAAGAGCTAAACAACTATAAGAAAAAGCATAGAAGCTTCAGAGGGATTCCAAACTGTGGGCTCAAAACAAGCAGAGAGTTAAGAATTCTTCACCGATATTATACTGAATTAGGATTTGAACGAAGTATTAATATTGAAAAGGATATCTCAAATGCTCAAATTCGTCCTTACTTTGTTGAAAAAGAGATTGCAGATGCTCAAATTCATACTTGCCTGGATGTCGAAACAACTATAAAAAATGAATTCGATAAAATGGGACTAAGAGCTCGAAATGCGTTTATGGTTTATTTTGGAAATAATTTCCCCTCACAATACAGACTAAAACAGGAATTTATCATTCGTCAATTTAACCCGCTAAAACTTCGGAATATTGGAAAAGGAACGGTGGCAGAAATCCAAATGTTTATTGACAGTGTAACTAATATTTTAATCGAATCTATTGATTCTGAAATGCCTGATACTTCTATTAGAACACTAATTAAAGAAGAATTTGAAATCTTGGGAGTCAGATCCAGGAATGCACTGATGGCCTATTTTGATAATGAGCTGCCAACCCCTGATAAATTACGTGAAGTATTTATTATCAACCAATTTGACCCCCAAAAGCTAAGAAATGTGGGAACAAAGTCAGCAATCGAAATTCAAGAACTTATTGATAAAATTATTCCGGTTTTATAAATTACTTGACCATCAATTTTGTATGATACATCGTATCTTTCACCTGAAATTCGAGAATATATATACCAACTGATAAACTTACAGTATTAATGCTGATCGAATTTCCATCAAAGGAAACATCCTGATTTATTACTTGCCCTGAAACTGTATACAGTTTTATCCCGCTCACAGTAGTAATCGCTTTTGATTGTACAATTATCATATTTTTTTCAGCATTATAATAAACATTAAAAAGGTTTCCTGACACATCAGTAATTCCTGTAGCTGCATCCACATTAACTTTTATTGTATCTGATTTAGAACAGCCATTAGCATTTGTCACCATCACAGTATAAGTAAATGTTCCAACACCTAAAGTACTACCGTTTACAGTAATTGAGCTTGTAGTAGCTGAAGTACTCCACAAATAACTCGCATAACCAGCACCTGAATTTAACGTAAGTGTTTGAGAAGTGGTTATTGTGGTGTCCTTACCTAAATTAAGCGATGGCACAGGCACAACCATGACTATAGTTGTATCAGTGAGAGAACCCAAGCCATTGGTAACTGTTACCCAATATTGACCGGAAGAGGAAACTGAAATTTTTTGAACTGTTGCACCAGTTGACCACAAATAAGACGCCTGGGGGTTGCCCGCATTAAGCAATAAGGCTGTTCCCGTACACCATTTTGTTGTGTCAGCTAATGGAGCATAAGGTAACGCATCAAATTCATCGGCACCAATATCAGGATTTTGTAAATCTCTTACCTGACGGTCAATGTCATTTGTAATTCCTGGAAAGGGGAGTGCTGTATTATTGAGAGCGGGTTCTGTAACATGCAAATCACTTGTCCAATTCACATACTTGGGGTCTGCAGAAATAGCAGCAGTATCAAAGAGAATATTTGGAATATCTTTTAAATAAATAGCACCAGAATATTTGGAATACAATACCAGGGGCGTACCCTTCTGTACATAATAATCATTATGATCAAATACATTGTTGGAAAGAGGAGCGTTAGTTGATGTTTGCAAAAATACAGCATAACCAGTCGACAGGTTGGCAAATACATTATTCTTGAATACCGCAGGACGCAAGCTTGAAATAGGATTATGTATCCATATTGCAGCATTTGGCCCAGGATGTTTGTAAGGATTTTTTATACACAAATTATTATTTATAAAATTATAAAAACCACAATCGTATAACATTATAGCTTCCAAGGATCCATTGTTAATACTATCTGTTTTAAGGTTGGTAAGAAAATTATTTGCTATAAGAGAGTATTTGGCTGCGGTACCGTTACATGAACGCATAAATATTGGCTTAAGCCTATTAACTGAAACACCATAAACTTTATTGTCCGTAATGGTAAATCCATTTACATACCAGAATTGTGAGTCACGAAAAGTACAACCGCTTATTTTCAAATCAGTCGCTGTTTCAATATACACTTCTGCCATATTACAATTCTTAATCGTAATATCAATGACACGTGGACTGGAGATATTTCCAATTAAACTTATTGCAAGGTCCATCACATTGCTTATTAAAACATTTTCGATAGTAATAACAGAATCTACCGCGCCTATTATTCCATTTGGTTTTGGTCCGCTGGCAACAAGGCCCTTAACCACACAACTCTTTATTGTAATATGATGAAGAGCGTTGCCAAGAGATACAATAGTACCTGACACATTACTCTCAAATGTAATATGTTGAATAGTGATATTGCTGGTTTTAGTCATTGATATAGGAGCCGTACCGGAAACTAATCTTCGGATACGTACTAAACTACTGTCAAGTGACTCACCCCGAATTAAAATCGTATTAACTGAAGATGTGCCGGCTGGGAATAAAGCCAAGCTGTCATTATATATACCATTCCTTATATTTACAATTACAGGACCACATACACCAGCGTTATTTATAAGACCACAAAATGCTTTAAGATTAGTAAAACTAGGAGTGGTACCTCCAATTGTATAAGAACCGTTTAATGCCACATAAATATTTTGAATAGTTGTTGTATCATTGATTGCATTCTGATCAGCTTGATTATTTGGCAAAGAGGTCCATGCAGTAATCGTATTTGATACTAATAAATTCAGAGATGCAACGCCCAAGTTTACAACTGCCTCGCCTCCGGAGGAAAGGCTTCCTGACCAGTTATAGGGCGCTTGAACTACACCATTCAATTTCCAGTTAATAGTAACTTGATTAATAAGTATTCCTCCATAATTTTTCAATGTTACCTCTGCATTAGGATTGCTATTACATACTATTGCAGGCAAACTATTGACAACTACACCAGCATCAAGAAGCGTAGGGATGTATTCATCTGCGCCTATATCAGGAATAATATTTCTTACCTCTCCATCAATATCTGTAGTAATTTCATTTCGTGCTAATCCCTTATTGTTGAGAAAAGAATTAGACAAATGAAGATCTGAAAAAGAATTGTAATAAGGATTAGTAGTAATTGAATTATAATCACGTTTGACAGAATCCTTCCATATCTGAAAACTACTTAACCAGTAATTTGTAGATTTATAGGTATGGAAATAAAAATTAGCCCCCGTATAAAAATTATTATAATCACTTGAATCAACTGAAAGATTATAATAAAAAAGTATTTTATCGCTCCCCATACTTACCATCGAGTTGTTAAACACTTTAATTTTATTGGATCCGCTTGCCACATTTAAAGCATAATTAGTTGATGCTTGCTTGAGGAGCAGGTTGATGCTATTATTATAAACATCTACATACCGTGCATCTGATAAATTTATTCCATATCCATTTACTGCTGACCCGGAAATACTAATAAAATTGTTAGAGACTAAACTCCTGCTTGTTGTTGTGGCATTACAGGTATTTAAATAAATACCTACTCCAAAAGCGGTCATTGATGACATAGAAATAATGTTTTTTTGGATTTTAATAGCTTTATCCACATTATAAACATAAATGCCATAAGGACCTTTGCCTAGGGTATTTGTGATCTTGTTAGAATTTATATTTACGCCATTTTGGTAAGAAACGTAAACAGAAGTATTATTATTATTGTAAAATTCATTGTTGCTGATCACCAAACCCTGACCTTTACCTGTACTTGCATATAAGTACATGCCACGATAACCATAATTAAAAACATTGTGCATATATACATTCCCTGAATCCAGGTAATTTCCACTTTGTACAAGATCTCCTGACGCCCCTGTAGCTGCCGGATTACCTTTAAAAACATTGTTTAAAAATTTATTATTGCTTGCGCCATTACTCATTGTCATAAGAACAGCGGATGTAGCTCCGCTTTGAGGCCCTTCAAAAGTTAGTTTTTTAAATATTAGATAATCTGCCCCATTAAGAAATACTACAAAACCACTGTTAAACTTTAGTATAACAGCGGTACTATCTCCTGACTCCGATTGAAATGTAATGGTCTTGGTAGATGACGCCCCAGTAATTTGTGCTATGGTAGTTGACTCAGTATACACGCCATTTCTGATATTGAATACAACAGAGCCTGCTATTCCTTTTGTTTGCAGGTCACTAACAGCAGCAGCAATAGTGGCATAACTTGGACTTGTGCCACCAATTGTATAATTACCGTTTAATGCCTGGGAAAAAAGGCCATTACAATAAAGTAAAACGATCGAAAGAAAAGTAGATTTTATTTTCATGTTGTATCGGTTTTTGATCTAATATACTTTTTATGAGCTTTGAAAAGGAAATAACTCAACCAATCAATAAAAGTAAATCTTATGGCTGGAAATGTAAAGAGCAATTACGCCTCACAAAATTAAAAAAAATTGACAAACATCTAATCTTATTTATGCGATTTTGTTATAAATTAACCGCTGCTTTAAATCTTGCACAAGCATCAGCGTATTTAGGCTGCACTTCCGCTAAATTATTAATATCCCAATTAATTAGGCTATTGATGTTTAATTGACGATATATATTCAACTGCAGCGACCTTGCAAGATTTATATATGTAGTGCAAAGGTCATAATCCTCATTTAAATAGTACGCCAGCGCTATACTATAAAATGCGTAATATTTTTTTTCATTAATATTATAAAAATACACTGCATTAGCTTTTGCTTTAGTGTCATTATTGGCTTTTCCTTCTATAAAAAACCATACCCCCGCGTTCATTTCCTGGGCAAAAACTTTATTATCATTCGTTAAATTGATCAACCATTGATAATAATGAATACTGTTGTTCAGATCTCCTTTACATAAATAACTGCTCGCTCTTGTATAATGTGATACAAGATATTGGGAATCCAGGAGATCAAGTGAATCACAACAGCGAATAGCATCTGTATATTTCTGGTTACGGTAATATTGATACGCAAGATTCCCCATGAATACACGATTCCACGGAGATATATCCAATGCTTTCCTATACATTACTTCCCCTTCCTTGCTATTACCATGTCTGCTATAAATGAGGCCTTTACCAAAATATGCGGAAGCCATGGTAGTATCCTTTTTTATTGCTATATCATAATATGCATGTGCCTTTTCTTCATTAATATAAGAATACACATCTCCCATGTAAACATAAGCATGGAAATGTGCAGTATCTTGTTCCATGATACGTTTTATCCGTTCTATAATTATTTCGGGATCATATCCTTTGGTTGCAATGGTATCATATATATCTGCTTTGAATAATCCCATCTCTGCTTCTGAACAAAACGCATCCAGCTTTATTGCTTTTTCAAATTCAATTTTTGCTGCTTTATATTGTCCTACATTTAAAAAACGATCGCCCAGCATCAGGTGATTATTTACCATTCCCTGTTTGTATTTCTCTTGTGTTTCTTTTCTCTCATATTCCCCTTGTTTAAATGCTATTTCCTTAAAAGGCTGACCCAGAGATATGTCAAAAAATATCCAGCCTATAAGAGCTGTGAATACAGGAACACTAACTAACAAAATACCTTTATAGGTAGAAATAAAATCATTAATCTTGGACCAGATATTTGAGCTTTTAGATTTTTGTTCCATTCATTGATAGTTATTATTCAGGTTTTGTTTCTTCTTGTTTAGATTTTTTGGGAAACATTTTTTCAACAAGTTTAAAAAGTGGTGGGCTATCGTTATGCGCTTTATTATCCAATGTATCACTCGGATTTTTAGAAGTAATTACAATAAGTTGTGTAACTAGCTTTAATAATAAATCATTATCCTCAACACCATTTTTCATTAATTCTTCAATTTGTTTTTTGTGACCATAAAACGATTTCGCATTAATTTCCTTGAAAACATACTCTTGTTGCAATCGTTTATATTGACTTTGCTGCTTGCTTGCAAAAACAGCAAGCCAAATGGTTGGAATAAAGAAGGGTAAATCCTTTAATAAAGCTATTATTCCATGTGTTAGAGTTTCTTCCACTACTTTATCACTAATAAATTGACGATAAAATATATAGGTTGCGCATCCTGCCATAATTGTAGTTACCGCGATAAATACTATAGACCAAATAATTAAAGGCCATTTATAACTTTTTCTTTGGTCTTCAAAAGCTTTGGCAAGACCCGCACTTGTAGCTCCGGGCAACAGACTTTCAACTTGAGTAAATTGAGCTTGAAACTTTTTATCCTGATCCTCTAAAAAAGAAGAAATTTTATTTTTCAAATCCTCCGTTTCCTGTAAGTATCCTTTAGCAATAACTTTTCCATCAACATCCTTTTTCCCAAATATTTTTTCATGTGCCGTTTCAATTTCTGTTTCCAGAGATCTAAATTTGGCTGTCAGTGTCTCATATTCTGACGATCTTGTGGTGATTTGCTCCTTTGCATCTTTTATTTCCTTTTCCCAAAGTGTTGTATTTTTATCAATTGTCTCAATAGCTTGCCTATGAACTTCTATTTTTGACAGAAAATCATTAACCTTTTGTTCATTTTCTATTGAATTCTTTTGTTTGCCTTCAAATTCAACAATAATTGTTGCCGCAGAAGTTTTCATTTCACTTACCGCATCAGCTGTAATGGTAATATTCTGTACAGTTGTATCTTTTAAAGATTTGATATCATCCTGTGTGGCAGTAATATCTGTAATTGCGGATTCTTTTAAAGTTTTAACCTCATTTTGATACTCTGAAATGGTTTGAATAGTAGATTCTTTAATAGTATTTAAATCGTCATTGATTTTTTTTAATGACTCTATATTTGCAGTAAGCAAATTCAATTCTTCTTTTGCTTTAATTATTTCAGCCTCTGTTCTAATAGGTTGATTTTGAACAATAGCAAGATAGGTATTTCTAATGCTTGACCTTATTTTGAAAACATTATCAAGGATTGAATCAAATTGGCTTGGCTTTATTTTTTCAAAATCACCATCTAAGTCTTTAATCACTTTCGAAATAACCTTAGACAAATCTCTTTTCAAGAATATTGACTCAAAGTGATTGTTGTGTTCAGTAAGTTTTACTAATAATGTAGCAGATTCATTTAATAAATCAATAATAATATTCTTGGAGATACCCAAAAAACCTTTCAAATCATTTCCTTCAGGAAATGAACTATTAATCTTATCAACTAAAAGAGATAATTCTTGCTTTGCGTGCTCCATATTTCTATAATTGACGATATCATTTAAACAAACAAATCATTTACCATTATTCAACATCTTCACCACCATCACCGAATCCATCACACATCTGAATCCCAGCCAAACATCACCACTTAAAGTATCACTTGGTGACCAACGGAACATGGTGCGGGTATAAGCTCCATTATTTAAAAAACTACCTCCACGCATTGCATATCCGTCATTATTCCAATTACCTGTTGTCATTTCATATACATTCCCGGCCATATCCATTACGCCATAGGGACTTGCACCCTCGGGATATGATCCCACTTCAACAGGCCTGTAATAACCTTGGGAGTGGCCATTATACATTTCACCACTTGGTTTATTTCCCCAGGGCCACATACGCCCATCGGTTCCTCTTGCCGCTTTTTCCCATTCTTCTTCCGAAGGCAATCGTTTACCTGTCCAGGCTGCATAAGCTTTAGCGGCTTTCCATCCAATATTTGTAACCGGAAAATTAGGTTCTTTCATTGCTGTTGCTTTTGACAATGATGGCAATTTATATCCTGTTGCTTCAAGAAATTTTAGAAACTGTGCATTTGTAATTTCATATTTGTCAATGTAAAATGTTGGAAGTGATTTTACTTCTTCTTTGAATTCAAAACTAAAAATACTTTCAGATTGAGCTTTCATATCTTTTAACAGCTGGTCACGTTTTTTCTTATCAATACCATAAATAAAACTTCCTGCGGAAACTTTTATTAGCTCAGAACCATCAACAGGATTAATTATTTTATCTGGCAAATTGGTATTCCCGGAATTGAGCTGCTCTTTGTAAACCTCCTGAATAGAATCTATTTGTTGCACTATATGCTTTGCTGTTACAGCAGAATCTGAGGATGACTCAAGCATTGCGTCAAAAGATTCTTTTGGATTCTCCGATTCAACGCCGCAGGAAATAAAAAATAATACAAATAATAAGTAAAGTAAATTACGCATCATCTAATTAGAGTTAAAAGTGATCACAATAGGATAACTGATTTCATTAAATTCAAATGTTTTTGTCTTTTCTTTTTGATCAGGCTCGGTCCAGCTAATAATAAACTGGTCTTTGGGAAGTGCATTTTCAAAGCGAAACATGTATAAACCCGAATTATCGGTTATGCATGGTTTTTTAACAATGATGCTGTCTCTGCGTAACTGCGTTGCAAACAACTTAACATTGCTTTTTACTTTATTACTATCATTAATTGCCTGGCCACGAATAATAAATTCATGAGCAATTTCTTTTACAATAGCAGGTGGGCATTCTTCCTTATAGAAATTATAAAATATAGGAGCTAGGACAAACGTTGCTGAAACTAAAGCAAGAATAATAAACTCGCTGGCTTTTACATTCACTTTGCCCCAACCAATGGACTGAGTGCTCCCTGCATCATTTTTTTTATTTTTTCCAAGAAAAAAAAGTAATAATATTAATGAGTAAAAGAAAATACCCACAACCATTACAATAATCAGTAGCGTATCAATCATGGCAATAACAATAACTCAGTTAATCCTTAAAATATTTTATAATCAACGTTTTTTGGACTACGTCATTGTTGGCTGTGCCTTCACCTGTACATTTCAGGATCACTTCATTCGCCAGGTTTTGAGTAGGCGAAGAAGATGTTACAGTAGATGTTACACCATTAACTGTGATCGTAGCTTCTGCTGTTTGGTTAGTGGCGTTGGTACGCGTTATCGTTGCATTTAATGTCCATGTTCCGCCATTGGTTGTAAGAGCCCCACTTGTTAAAATTAGTGTAGTGCCAAAATAAAACTTTATAGTTTTAGAATTGCTGTTTGTAGCAAACTCCCCCGTAGCAGTTATTTCCATATAACTGTTATTGGTATCAATAAGGTTCGCAGGTAATGTAAATAATTTAAGATTTTTTTCTCCTGTGCCATTATTTCCTATCTGGAAGGCAAGAGATTTCATGTATATCGGAGTTCCCATTTTATTTTTCTTTAGTAATTATTTATTAATGTTTTCTTAGTATAGGTAAATACCCAGTTTCTATTAGGTGTGCTGCCATCTGATGGTTCACCCTGGGTAACAATTGCTTCCGCGGAGGCATTGCCGGATACTGCAGCAACGGCGGCTTCGTATCCTCCATCTGCTACAAAGCCGGGCGCTGAATAAACAGAGATCTCTAATTGTCCCGAAGCAACTTCAATTTGTAACCCAAATCCATTATAGTTTACATCAATTTCAACCTCTTCGCCTGAAAATTTAACTTCCAGTTCGCCTTTAAAAGATGCTTCTACCGATCCAAATGCGGGCTTACTTCCAACATCGGAAGCCATAGCCATAGCCGAACTTGACGAACCAGGTAGTGTACATATCCTTACTTCTGATGTTGCAGTATAAAAAGATTCGCTGCTTTTCCAGCAAGTAATATAAACTCTGGCTGAATAACCTTCATTATAATTTTCCATGAACCCTTCCAATGTACCTTCTATTACTACTTTTTGCTCATTTTCAAGTGACAACTCTAAAATTTCCTGACCTGAGCCTGTGTGAACTCCAACCTGGTCTTTAACTATTTCTGTGTCTCTAAAACCTTCTGTTTCAATTTCCGTAACTACATCTTCATCAAAATCATATTTCACGGCAAGAATGGATTCCTTTCCTGAGTTCATATCAACGGCGCTGCCCAAAGCTAAATTACCCGGAGCACCGCTCTCTGTTCCTGTAACAGAAAAGCCATTCGAAGCTATTCCATTAACTGCTTCAGAATAAATATCCAACACTTCTCCTCTGGCCACTGCTGTGTAATCAGGTGTTGAAACATAAGTATTAATTAAACCGGCAAGATCAGCGACAGTAGTTTCAATATCTGTATTAAAAGGGACCGGTGTACCCAATATATCAACACCATCCACCTCAATTGTATTAATACTTCCCTGGCTACCTGCCAATAAGCTGATACTTCCTTTGGAAGCGATATGTTTTCTGAAGAATGCATCTTTAAACAGCTCCTTGGAAGAAGCAGCCCTTGCATATACGAACCTGTCGGTAATGTAATACCACTGTCCCCTGATAAGTTGTTCATCATTCTTGAATTCTTCAAGATCGTTGTATTCAATGTCGATGATATTGATATCATCCATTGTAATTTTTTTATTTGAATTCTCTCTGGCAATTACAAATAAATCGTCCCGAAGCAATGCTCCTGACGGATCTAACTGGCTTATCTTTTTGTCTGACATACTTTTATTTTTAGAATTATATAATTTTTTTCTTTTAAGCTTCTAATACGATGATGGGAACAACCCTGTAATTGGTATCAAAACAACTTACAGGAGTAAATGAAAGAAACTCTTGGGTAAAGTCATCATAGCCGTTTTTTTCAATGGTAAGCTGATTGACATGTTCTGTCCTGATCTCCCCTTCAAAAAAACCATTTTCATCAGTTTCCCCGGTATTATTATGTGCAGAGGAAACAATCGTTATTTCTGCCTGTGGAATCGCTTCCCCATTTTCATCTTCCACCTTGAATACAAAATTTTTAGAAGGGTCTGACAAAGTTGCTTCTCGTACAAGAATAATAGATTGTACAAAAACCTGGTAACAACTCTTTGAAATTGTAATGGTACAGGTGACTCCCGGAATGATTGCAGCTGAATAGCAACCATTAGCATTTGTCATTCCTGTAGTGATATCACCATCACAATCGATCGTCACTTCCGCTTCTCTCACAAAATTACCATTGGTATCCTGAACATTCAGTGAAACATTGGGCGCTAAGAGTTCAATATTAAAACCACTTAAGCTGGGTGAATTACACTCTGTCATGAATATTATATTTTAAATTATAAATCTTAAATTATTTTTTTAAATTTCATCATCTTCCAATACGACAACCGAACCATTTTCCTGTAATATAAAACAGCCATCTTCCAACAACAGGAAGATCGTTTCATCACGCAACGTGATCAATGCCTGAACATATCTGGCTTTTACAGGATGCGCGGTTAAAGGGTCAAAATTAACACTACCATTTCCATTACCGTTTTCATCTACCGTTGGTTGTTTGTTCCATACAAATTCCCGGTACGGTTGATTTTCAACTTCACCTGCAAAATTCGAATAACGAAATTCGAAGGTGATCTTATTGGGCTGTGTGTTACTGACATTCGTATCAACCACGGCATTGTATGGAGGTGTTTCAAAATGTTCTTCGGCAAAAAGATTTATTTTTCCCAGCAAACGCGAACTGCCCAGGTCAATTTCCCCTGTTTCAATCGTTCCTTCTGTATACCCCTCCACCAAGACATACTTTCCGTCATCATCGATATTCACATTGGTTAATATGGCTCCGGAAAGTGTGTCTGAATTTTGTGAGCTTGCTTCTCCGAAAGCTCCAATAAATTGCTGATCACTGCCGGATGTAAGCAATGGGCTGGAGGGTTGAAGTGTATAATCTTCATCTTCGGGATCATTGAACTGGGGAAGCACATTTATTCCATGCTCCTGATATTGCGGAAATGCAGCATGTAACGCAGCTACATCCGTATAAGCTGTTCCATCAATATTCACAACCGAAGTTTGAAACTCCTGGTTGCAGTAATCAAATAACGTAAGTGTTGCACTTTTAAGAAACAAAACAGAAGTTCCTATATGGGTATCCAATATCTCTTTAAATTTTGTTTTGGAAACAAGATTTTCCGTAGAAACATTGTTCAACGTACAGTTATAAAGATAGGTGTTTGCTGTTGCGCGTATGATAGCTGTTTCAATTACGCATCTCTGCAAGGTACCCCTGAAATCTTCAAAGATGCAGCCTTTGAATACACAGTTAAGCGCCAATGCCATTTTATTATTTATGGCATTCTCGTACCCTGAAATATGTAATCCTTCGATCCCGCTGTCGGAGCCGCTTCCCATATTAGAAAAAGCATCGCCTCCATTGCCTTCCATCAGCACTAAGCCATCAGCAACAATGTAGTTTTCCTTTTCATCACCATTTACATTTTCGTTGTAATTACCTGTTCCTACAACAATTCTTTGAGAAGGATCGGCCATATCCACCCCTTTTTGTATTGTAGCATAAGGGTTTGTGGGGCTGCCATCACCAGTATCATCACTTCCTGTGCTGCTTACGTAAACATCCCCGTCAAGCACCAGCCAGCCGGTATCTGCAAAATCATCTGGATAATTAAATGTTGGCATATTATAAGTTTAAAGTTTAAAGTTTAAGGTTCAAAGTTTAAAGTTGTCGTTCATAACTTTTTTGCCCTTGTATTTATATTACTATTGGATTTTCTTCCAGGTTCAATAAGCCTGAAGCATTTTCTACGTCCACTTTAAAGCGGTGATAGATCGTATTCCCATCTTCATCTTCTTTTACAAGATCCGCAGGCGCTTTATAAAATAGGTTCTGATCATTCGATTTAAATTTATCCAGTAATTCCCAGTTACCTGTTTCATTCATTTTATATAAATAATAGGTTGCATTGTGTGCCACTTTGTTCCATTTTAATTTTACACCCGGCAATGCTGCAGGTGATACCGATGTTAGGCTTCCCGCATTAAAGCTAAGTTCAGGTGCAGGTGGATTAAATACATCTACAATGCTTCCTAATACCAGCTCTGATTCCAGTGATGGAATATTTTCCAGTTGATTTTTTTCGTTTCTAATAGTTCTTATTGCTACCAAACGATAAAACAAGGTTTCTCCAAAAAGAGGAAATTCCACATCTTCAAAATCATCCATCAGGGTCCATATTTCAGCTCCTGTATCTTCTATCGTTACCTCTTTCGCCATTTTCATCGTACGAATACTGCGTGCATCATCAATATTAAGCGCACGATATATTTGTATTTTGGTGATACGTTCAGAAGGTATATAAGAGTTGATCTCAAACAATACTGCTGCTACATCTCCTGTAATAGGGTTATCCAGCTGAGTAGTAAATTTCCGTATCTGTGGCGGTTGTGCCGGATAACTGTTCACCATACGTATAGGACCTGCTATATCTCCCGGAATACTGAATTCCATGTTATTCGCTAGTTCCTGTCCGTAGTAGAAATAAATATTGATAGATGGTCCATCAAGAGAATAATCCGTAAAACGAACGTTTACTTTGTTATTTCCATCCACATATTTTACAGCCATTGGATTCGGATCATAATCCACATCGCCAGGCACAAGCCTGTTTTTATTACTATCGCGTAATGTTGGTTTTCTGCCGGATGTTTGATAACCATCAGGAATATCCCTGTAAAGAACCGGCTGCTCGGTAAGCGGTAAAAATGCATCTGTAATCGCAAGTTTAACTAATTCAATTATTTCACCTGGTTCTACAACTCCATCAAAAGGAAAAATATAAGCAGCATCCGGATCATTAGGATCCTGCACTTTATATTGATCATTATCAGGAATAGGGAAACGGTACCCGCCCACAACGTATTGATTAAATAATTTTCCTGCAGTCTGAACTCCGGCTACAAGACCATATTTTCCGTTTACAAGATCATACCAGCGTGAATTATTGAATTCAGCATCTTCAGCTGATACGTTCGCTACATCACTTATAATTTCTTCTACTGTTTCCTGTTTATATAACTCATCCAGTATTGTTCTTTCATTGGCACGATAAAATACCAGCGAAAAAGGTATTCTTCCGTTCTCAGTATTTACAATTGTATCAAATGTATATGTTGATTTTCCATAAAAATCAGGACGTGTAGCGAACAATGGTCCGATCGGTTCTGCAGGAGGAAGTGGCTGAACAATTTCTCTTGCATGCAAAATCACCGGCGTGGCAAGATATGATTCAAGTGGCTCAGGCAGAGCTGTTGAATCTTGCGAACGGATCGCCATATAGGTTTCTTTAAATAACGCTCCTTGTTCAGGTAATATGGTATCCTTGTCAAAATTAACAAGAGTTTCTTCTACAAAATAGGCACGGTAACCCGGATGGTAATTCACCAAAACGTTAGTACCTGTTTGAATAGGTATATAACCCGGATCCCCGGAAGTAGGATCAAACACCATTAATTTAAGAGTTGACAATGATCTGTCAATTGACCACACATCCAGTAATTTTTTATCTCCCACATTTGGAGGAGAAAGCGCAATCCTGGCAGTTCCTTTCACCCACTGCACTTCGGGATCGGGATGATCTGCAAGTTGTATTGTATTAAAGCTGATAATGTACACGCCGGGTATGGGACTTAACATTGTTCCGCCATTAGGATCTTCAGGGTCTACAAGTACTGTTTCCTCAGCTTGCTCTATTTCCGCCTTATCAAACATTCCTCCCAGGATTTGTATTTTGGAAGTCCCGTCTTTTTCCGTTACAGTTTCTCTATGCGTTTGAAGAGCAACCGGGTCTCCATTCTCATCAAGGTCAGTTGTAAAATTGATCAGCTCCACTTCCTTCGCTAATTGATTATTTGACCAACTCGTGTCAGCTGATAAATTTTCTATCACAGCGAATATCTCACCAACCTCGGGAGAAGTAAAATCATGTACAGAATTACTTATATCATTTGCTTCAACATTCAACACTTTTTTTAATATAAATTTTATTTCAGGAACTAATTGAGAAACACTTTCCACGAGATAGCTTTTTTCACCTGCTACAAGAAGACTTGCCTTGAATTTTGTTTCATCACCAGTGATCACCGGAGTTATTAATTCCCCTCCGGAATTAGTTGTACTGCTGAATATGATATAGGAGCCTGCGGTTACTTCCACTTTATCATCAGAAATATTATTTACCGCTGTAATTTTGCCTCGTACCATATTCGGTGGCTCAGCACGGAAAAATAATTGCGCCTTGTCCGCAAGACGGATGGGATCATTGTCACGAAACTGGTAAGCATGTATTTGTACATGATTCCAGTTAAACTCTGCTCTTACCAATATCTCATTATCAGTAGTAGTGCCGGTATTGATTGCTGCTAATTTACCCTGTTCAAAAGCCGTGGTGAACATTGGTGCACCTTCTTTCTGAATCAACTGCACTCCGAATTTAGAAGGAGGAAGCAGTGTATTAATTTTTGGAAATACCGTTACATCCGTACACTCATTATTTCCTGTTGCTGATGTTCGTGAAAACCAATTGATCGCGTACAAAGCATAAACATGTTGCCCCTCTTCTGTTTCCTCATGAACGAATATTGCTTTTTTAGAATCGTTAATTGCCATAAGAGGAGCTATTTCACCCCGTTTAGGACTTATATTGGCATTGTCTGCAAATTCCGGATCACCGTTAGGAGATAAAGGAGGTTCACATAAAAGTTCAGGAACTCTCCAGCCACTTTCAGAAGAAAGACGGTATTCCACTCCTAAAAATACTGCATCTGTTATATCTTCTGAACAGAACAGATCTTCTTCTTCAAAAAATATCGGTGAAAATTTTCGATCCAGGGATTCTTCTTCCCTGTAAAGACTGATGTAACGTTTATTCTCATGAGGTACATAACCCTTTTCATCCGTAATTCGTAATGGTTTTGGATGTGAAGGTATTTCAATACCATATTGTATATCCTTTAATACAGGAGGCTGTGGTAAACGGCTGTCGGCTCTTCCTGTAGGAAGCGTCATATAAAAATGTCTTACCGCAAGTGGCTGACTTCCCGGTTCAAGGGCAGCTACAGTATCGTATACGGAAAGATAAATAAATTCCTGTTCGCCAATTACATTCAAATCAATGTGCCCTAAGCCCATCATCCGTGCATTGTGATAGTCCATGCCGATCATCTGTAACACTTCCAGGTAACTGATATCGATATTAGCATCGTTATTGGCAGGTGTGTAATTTTGCCCCGTGCTATCATATTTTTCTGGTACTATAGCAGTTAAATTGGTCGCACTCCTGCTTTCTTCAAGGTATGTCTCAATTCCATATTTTAATCCTTTTTGCGCGGACCATCGATCAATATAATTTTGTGTCTTTACTGTAAATGCTCCTGTTTCCGGTAAATTTCGTTCATTGAATTTTGGCCAGTTACCATCTACCAATAAATCGTTATTATCCAGTCGATTCTCCAAAACCTCAGTATCTTCTATTGAAAGAGAAAAACCGCTACCGATCTCTCCCCACATCACCTCTTCGTGAACATTCGCTCCGGTAAAAAAATCGGCATATGTTTCAATGTAAATTTCTCCTGGGTAATAATTTTCATAACTGAAGCGTACATACTTGATATTTTCCACCATTACTTTGTGCTCGATACAATTATCAGGACGAAGGAAAGCGGTATTCTGTACAATAGGAATTGCGGTAACAATTGGTTCTTGTATCCCATCATCAATAAATTCATCACGACAGGAAATAAAGAGTCCCGTAGGATCCAATGTATCAGGTAATGATATGGCTTCTGTTCTTAATAAACCTTCGGGATCATTTTCAGG
The DNA here is from genome assembly GCA_052389695.1 of Bacteroidota bacterium. GTDB lineage: Bacteria > Bacteroidota > Bacteroidia > 2-12-FULL-35-15 > 2-12-FULL-35-15 > 2-12-FULL-35-15. The sequence goes on from JBQTHQ010000072.1 coordinate 42,503, forward strand.
ATCCTCTGTTTTCATGTGGAATGATGCGGCAAACGATAATTTATCTTTTGCTTCCACTTCCATTACACCGGTATATTGTTTTATAAATTCAAGCGGATCGGTAATCGGATCAACCGATAAACGGATATCATCATATTGCACCGTATCCGAAAAACGCAACATCACTGTAGTCTGTAC
>JBQTHQ010000073.1:0-62214 GCA_052389695.1 Bacteroidota bacterium
AAGGTTTTAAAGTTTGGGTTAGCGCCTGGAACAGATCAATACGCCCGGTACCCAGTTTATCTTTATAAGAAGTATTCATCAATGGATAATTATTATACGTTGTAGTTTTCAGGCGTTCTCCCACTTGAATTGCGGTATAAGAAGGATAATAAGACTTCACAATAGCAGCGGCACCGGCAACACATGGGGCCGACATGGATGTTCCTGTGAGATCCGAATAACTATTCCCATTATAAGTTGAGCGGATAGATTCACCGGGAGCAGATACATCAACAGAATAATTAAAGGTAGAACTAGATGAACGCCTGTCATCCTGCCTTGTATTGGCAACACTAATTACATAATTATATGCTGCCGGATAACCCGCTTCATCTTTATTACTATTACCTGCAGAAGCAATTACCAGGGCATTTTTATTTATTGTTGCATAGGTAATTACATCCTGCCCAAGCTGGCTCCATGCGGCACCGCTCCATGAGCAGTTAATTACAGAACAACCATGATCGGCGGCATAGGTAATCCCTTCATAACTTTTGACCAGCTTTCCGGTGGCATCAGAAATTTTAACAGGTAAAAATTTACAATTGAATCCAATTCCCGCCACACCTTTTGCATTGTTAACCTTTGCCGCAGCAATTCCGGATACGTGCACACCATGTGCATTTCCCTGCCATGAAGGATTATTATCGCCCATTCCTATATCCCATCCCCTGTAATTATCTATATATCCATCACCATCATTATCACCCCCGCCTGGACCATCAGCAGGATTAAGCTTTATCTGGCCTACAAGATCTTCATGTGTAAACTCTACGCCTGTATCTGTAATTCCTATAACAATATTTGTATCACCACGCGCAGTGGTTGCATTTACACCCCAGGCATTTTCTGCCTTAATGTTAGTGATCGCATATTGTGCAGATAACAACGGATCATTAGGAGTGTAATCTAAATGTGGAATAAAGTGAGGTTCAGCATATTCAAATAATTGCAAAGCTGCAAATTTATTTATCGCTTTTTCTAAAGGAACTGAAGCGGAATAGCTGAACTCGTATATCAAAGACAAATCCGCCAAACGCTCCCCTCTGCCATTTACGGCTCTTACAGGAGCAGGGCTGAAGGGAAATTTTTTCACTAAGCCAGTCCCTCCTATATTGGTATATAATTGATTAAAAAGTGGATGATTAATATTATTTGCAGAACAAATAGACCGGTATTGTGGTTTTATTTTTATGATCACTGTTTTATCTATGTAATCATCTCCCGGCTTTAGATCATCAGAAATTACAAAATGAGCTTTTGAAGCTTTGAAATCCGTGTCGGTATTTTGTGCTGCAATAAACGTTGCGCTAATAACAATACATATGAATGTTAAAAACAGGTGAGTACTTTTTAGCATTTTATAGGGGATTTAGTTAAACGTATAGCAATTTAAGAAGGATCTTTTTCAAAAGCAAATTCTTCTTCCAAAAGAAGAATTTTGCATAATAGTTACTTATTAACTATCATTTTTTCTACATAGATTTTATCCCCTACACTTAGCTGATAATAATATACTCCATTACTCAACAAAGAAGTATCATATAAAAAGTGATGAGCGCCTGCCTGCATTTTTTCGGAAACTATTGTTGTAATTTCTTTACCTAATATGTTAAAAATTTTTAATTCAACAGTTGCTGTTTCTGCAATACTTATATCAATTATGGATTCCCTGCTCGCAGGATTTGGATAAATGTTCATCACATTTCTATTCGCATTTTCAACTTTAGGAATACCTACCACAGTAAGCCCATCGTATTTTATTTGTGCATTTATTGCGCTTTTCTTAAGATCGGCAAGGCTATCCCCGGCTATTAAAGCAAAGGCTACTTTTATTGAATCACCGGCAGCAACAGTATAAGGTCCTGTACTTACTACATCTATCACATCCGCTCCTGCTCCCGAAACCCCTGCATTAACACGATTTTTAGAGAGTGCCGTGTATTTTTCTTTACTGTCAAACCCACCACCATACAGATCAACTCCACCGGATCCGCCTGCTACATTATCAATAGCATAATGCACCACAGGGGCTGAATTTGTCAGCAATTTAATACCTGCGTAAGTTCCATTAATACCTGTATAATAAACATACCCCATTTTATTCAGGGAATCGAATGATGCACGGTTGGATGCATACGTGCTGATATTAATATCCCAATCGGCACAAATACCCGCATATAAATTTGTTAATGGCACAGTACCTGTATTGGATATAATGTATTGAAGGATTACATATTTTCGATCTCCTGCAGTAGTCCATGCAAATGCCTGGTGATGAACACTTACAGGCAAAGACCCTGATGCAGAAGGGTTGTCATTAAATTTTCCATCCACATCAAATTCAGAAAAAACAGAAGGTACCATCCTTCGCACATTTACCACCGATTGAAAATCTGCATCGTTGGAACCTGCTGCTGTACCTCTTACTGCATCTGATACTTGCAAAGTGTCAATGCCAATCATGAAACCTGCATCATATAAAATAGTTCCCTGGTTCATATAATTAAAACCCAAACCGCCTACCTGGTTATCGGCATTATAGCCTATACGGCCGCGGCCGTTAACCGAAGTTGCAATATCATTAATAGCAATATTTATATAATCAACATTTACAACCACAGTAAAATATTCTACCGCAGTATAAGATGTTGCAGGGTCCGAATAAGTAATCTTAAAAGTAACGGATTGATTTTGAGGTGTGCCTGCAACAATCCTTACTTTGAATGGATCTGCATTATTATTAGCAACCCCCATAGTTGCTATTGCACCCAGCGTAGTGGTATTATCAAGCATATTTATAAAAACTGATGTGGTAGAAAGTGTAGCTGTTAAATTGACAGCAGGTCCTAAATAATTGGTGTAATTTCCTGAAATATCCAAGGTATCTCCTACTACAAATGCATTATCATCGTTATCGGTAATGTTTCGTAATGACATAGTAACAGAAGGCATTACTGCATCCGTTATAGCTCTATACAAATTGATGCGGCCACTTCCTAATTTATCTTTATAGGTTGGACTCATCAACGGGTATATATTATCACATGTTGTTTTTAAACGTGCGCCAATTTGTAATGCAGTATAGGAAGGATAAAATGATTTTATAATTGCGGCTGCCCCTGCTGCACATGGAGATGCCATAGATGTTCCACTTTGAAATGAAAAACTATTTCCGGAATAGGTTGAATAAATACTTTCACCGGGAGCACATACATCAACCGTATAATTATAATTAGAGGTACTTGCTCGTCTATCATCATCTTTAGTACTCCCTACACTGATCACATAATCATAAGAGGCAGGAAAAAATAATTGATCCGCGCCATCATTTCCGGCGGCAGCAACCACCAATGAATTTTTATTTATTGTTGCATACGTGACAACATCCTGCCCTAATTGTCCGCCTCCTGCACCTCCCCATGAACAATTAATAACCGCGCAACCATGTTCCGCTGCGTAAGTAATTCCTTCATAAGCTTTAATCAGAGTTCCTGATGCATCTGCAACCTTCACAGGTAAAAATTTACAATTGAACCCAACACCTGCCATACCTGTTGCATTATCAACCGATGCAGCAGCAATGCCGGAAACATGTACTCCGTGTGGGTTTCCTCCCCAAAAGGGATCATTATCATTATCTGCCAGGTCCCAGCCACGGTAGTTATCAATGTAACCATCACTATCTTCATCCCCTGCTCCAATAGTATCTGCATAATTGTATTTAATATTTTTTACCAGATCGCTGTGAGCCGGTTCAACTCCTGTATCCGCTATTCCGATCACAACATTGGTATCACCACGTGCAGTGGTAGTGTTTACACCCCAGGCATTTTCAGCCTGAATGTTTGTCATGGCATATTGAAACAGCATATCCGGGTCATTTGGGGTATAACAGGAATGAGGAATGTAATGAGGCTCAACATATTCAAACAATTGTAATGATATAAATTTATTGATCACTTTTTCCAGTGAAATGGAAGCTGAATAACTAAATTCATAGATCAGCGACAAATCAGCGAAACGCTGCCCTTGAGCATTAGTATAACGTACAGGAGCCTTTGTATTCGGAAATTTCTTTTTTAATCCGCTACCGCCAATAGCTGTATATAATTCTTTAAATGATCCATTCTCAATGGAAGCCGCCGAACAATTGGAACGATATTTAGCGTTTACTTTTATAATTACGGTTCTATCCATATAATCACCCGGCTGAATATTATCCGGCATCTTAAAATGTGTTCCGGAATATTTAGTATCTGCATTAATAGTTTGTGCAGCTATGGAGAACACATTAAAAAGTGTAACAAAAACAAGCAGTCGCTTTATTTTTAGCATGCTTAAAAAGATTTGAATACTGCAATGTAATGAAGTTTTTTTCAAAATCAAATCTCTTTTAAAAGTCGGGAACCAACTCTAAATAATGGTAAGTACCGGCTACATAATCCATTCTGCAACAAAAATGATTAAGACCATTGGTTACTACCAGGTATTTTACTTTAAACACCATGTTGTATCGTGCAATCTGGTCAAAAGTATCCTGCGTTATTTTAACCTCGGGGGCTTTGCATTCTACCATTAAATGAGGATTTCCTTGTTTGTCATACACCAATACATCAGTACGTTTTTGAAGCTGGTTATATTTTAATCCGGCTTCTACAGCGATTAATGATGCAGGAAAATTTTTATCCCGGATCAAGTACTGCAAAAAATTTTGACGCACCCATTCTTCGGGAGTAAGTGCTACATATTTTTTTCGGATAGAATCAAAAATCTGTGTACGAACTCCCTGTTTAAATTTAAATGGATAGACAGGTAAATTTAATTGCTGCATGGTAACCAAGGTACAACATTTCTAATATCACTAATAGCAGATTTTTTATCAATAATTCTCAACAACAGTTTATATACCTTGCATTAATTGCTATTTTCGCTTAGTATAAATTAGTAATTTGTAGTTATGAAAAGCAAGGAAGAAATTGTACAAAACTGGTTACCACGTTATACGGGAACTCCATTGAATGAATTTGGAAAATACATTCTATTGACCAACTTCAATAAATATGTAAGAAAATTTGCGGAGTGGAATAATGTAGAAGTGAAAGGTGAAGACATGCCGATGCCTAATGCTACTGCCAATGGCATTACCATAATTAATTTTGGAATGGGCAGCCCGAATGCCGCAACCATTATAGATCTTTTAAGTGCGATTGAACCCAAAGCAGTTCTTTTTCTTGGTAAGTGCGGAGGATTAAAAAAGAAAAATGAATTGGGCGATCTGATCTTACCAATTGCAGCAATACGAGGAGAAGGGACATCCAATGATTATTTTCCACCCGAAGTTCCTGCTTTACCTGCATTCAGTTTACAAAAAGCCATTTCAACTACCATCCGGAATCATGGAAAAGATTACTGGACAGGCACTATTTATACAACCAACCGCAGAGTTTGGGAACATCATGATGACTTCAAAGATTATTTACGAAAGCTGAGAGTAATGGGAATTGATATGGAAACCGCAACTATTTTCGTTGCAGGCTTTTATAATCACATTCCTACAGGAGCATTGCTTTTAGTAAGCGATCAACCCATGATATCAACCGGAGTAAAAACAAGCGAAAGTGATCATAAGATCACACAGAATTTTGTAGATGAACATTTAAAAATTGGTATTGATTCGCTGAACGAATTAATTAATAATAGTTTAACAGTAAAACATTTAAGATTTGAATAAAAGAGACGAGGGACAAAGGACGGGGGACGGAAGAATACACAGATTTCTAAATTAGTATAGATTCGTATTTTGTAGTATGGAGTTCAATGATATAATGTCGGAATTAAAAAAGAAGGTGTATCGCCCTGTCTATTTTTTGATGGGTGATGAACCTTATTTTATTGATATTATTTCTGATCATATCGAGAATAATGTGCTGGATGAAACAGAAAGAGAATTTAATCAAACGGTATTATACGGACGTGATATTACTGCGGCTGATGTGATTGGCGCTGCAAAACGTTTCCCGATGATGAGTGAGCACCAGGTGATCATCATTAAAGAAGCGCAAAATATTAAAGATCTTGTAGGAAAAGATAAGGATGAAGAAAAAAGCAAATCAAAAGAAAAAGTAAAATCGCCTTTTGAGGCTTATCTTGAGAACCCCCAAAAATCAACTATCCTGGTAATTTGTTATAAATACAAAACCATAGACAAACGTACAAGCATTGCCAAAATAATTGACAAAAACGCTGTATTATTTGATTCAAAAAAAATATATGATAACCAGGTGCCCGACTGGATCAATAATTATCTGAAAGGCAAAGATTATATTGCCGGGCCAAAAGCCAGCGCTTTGCTTACTGAATATTTAGGAACTAATCTCAGCAAAGTTTCCAATGAGTTGGATAAGCTGATGATCAATCTTCCGCCAAAATCAGAGATCACCGTAGAGCATATTCAAGCCAATATTGGCATCAGTAAAGATTATAATGTATTTGAATTACAAACGGCCATTGGTAAAAAAGAAGTACTGAAAGCCAACCGCATTATTAATTTTTTTGCATCGAATGAAAAAGAACATCCAATGATCATGACCATCTCTTCACTCTATGGCTATTTCTGCAAATTATTGTCTTACCATTTTTTAGCAGATAAATCAAAAGCCAGTGTTGCTTCGGGTTTAGGTGTACATCCATTTTTTGTTGGAGATTATGAACGTGCAGCAAAAAATTTTACTGTAGGTAAATTAAAATCAATATTCGGTTACCTGCGTGAATATGATTTGAAATCAAAAGGTGTTGATCGTGGATCTGCGAGTGAAGGCGAGTTGTTGAAGGAATTGGTATTTAAAATTTTGCATTAAGCATTCTCCATCCCAAAAGCTCAGACTGACCGTGCGGTGTCATATTGAACCTGTCGAAATATCTGCGATAGCTTTACCTCTTTTAGAACTTTCTTAAATAAAAAATCCCTTACCAAATAGTAAAGGATCTTTTTAAATCATTTTTCAGATTTACAAGCCCATTTTCTGAGCAATATCTTTTTTCACCGCATCTTTATGGATCATAATTGAAGTAGTTTTACACTTCACATAGGCTTCTGAAGCATAAAAATATCCATCACAATCATTCTTCTTTACTCCCCATGAATTTTTAACGGTATAATATTTTGTTCCGTTCTGATCTTTAACAATACCGACAATGTGCATTCCGTGATCGTCCTGAGTTTCGTAATTGTCGAATGTTTGCTGGCGATATTCCTGAGTAATTTCTTTTTGTTTACCGGGAGTATTGATCACAGAATCTATTTTTTCTTTTTTTACATCTGCCCAATCAACATCCGGAATGATAGCCACGCCATTTTTATGTGAAAATCCTGTTTCACTTACATCGGCACCCCATGCCACAGTATAACCGGCCATGATAGCATTATCAATAATACTCATCATATCATTCACAGGAACATTATTAATTTTTTCCCCGGCCCAGTTATCAGGAATTTCCAGTACAAACTTTGAATAAAAAGGATGATGATTGAAAGAAGTGATCTCAACATAATTATCCATGTTCAGGCCTAATGATTCCGCATAGGATTTTGGCGTGTATGATTTTCCGTTATATTGGAAGTTTTCCGGTATTACCCCAAGGTATCCGTCCAATGCACCATTTACTGCTTTTTTCCAACCCTCAGTGGGTTTTTGTTGTTTAATGATCACATCTACCATTGCACGTAAAACGGCATCCATTTCAAAATGAGCAATGGTTTGTTCACCGTTTACTCTTCCGGTATATATTTCTTCCGGAACAATACCATATTTTTTTATAACATAGGCTGCATCATGAAATGCTCCACCAGCAGCAAAGTTTATAGCACCGTGCATGCGAACAAATTTTTCTGCTTTATCAAAATATGCTTTACGAGCAACGAACATTTCCGATAAGTTCACCTTTGGTTTACCCATTCTTAATAACTCCGACTCCAGGAATGAAAGCGTAGAAAATGACCAACAGGTGTTAGACTGTGCCTGATTTTGCACCGGAGTTGCATCCAGATTTTTTACTACTGTAAATTTATAGTTGCCATCTTTTTTATTGGTGATGATTTGGGAAACTACATTACCGGCAATGCTAAAAGCCAGTGCAACAAAAGCATATTTTTTAAATGTCATCTTCATTAATTTTTGGTTGAGACGAAATTAATAAATAAATGCTTCTGTCAAATTTAATTTGACAAACGGTAAAACTCTATTATGATTGGAATTATGCCTGCGCTGTAGGTCCGCCAAAATTCAATGGCAGGTTGGGAGGCATATCAGTGTCTTTAATATTGCCATGCACTTGCTCGAATTTTGAGATGTTATCTTTCAGGGCTTTCATTAAGCGTTTTGCATGTTGCGGCGTAAGAACAATACGTGATTTCACTTTTGCTTTTGGAACGCCAGGCATCATTTTTATAAAATCAATTACAAATTCTGAATTTGAATGGGTAATGACTGCAAGGTTTGAATAGATACCTTCCGCTATTTCTTCACTTAGTTCAATATTTAACTGGTTATTGTTTTGGGCTTCCATAGTATTATTTGTTTGATTTTTAATTTTTCTATTTCATAAACAAGATTTCTCTCCGCCTGAAGCGGATCGAAATGACAATATTAATAAAACAGCCGACTCAGTATAAGTCGGCCATTTTAATTCCCTCTTTCTCCCTCCCCTTGGGGGAGGGCCGGGGTGGGGTACTATTTTTTTTCGTCTTTTACTTCTTCAAAATCAACATCAGTTACTTCACCATCACTTGCGGCTTTTGCACCTGCATCACTTTGTCCGTTTGCGCCTGCATTTGCATCAGGGGAACCTTGTCCTTGTGTTGCATTGTACATATCCTGCGAAGCAGCTTGCCAACCTGCGTTTAATTCAGTCAAAGCCGCATCAATACCCGCAAGATCCTTAGCACCATGAGCAGTTTTTAATTTAGCCAAAGCACCTTCGATCACTGATTTTTTCTCAACAGGAATTTTATCGCCATACTCTTTCAACTGTTTTTCTGTCTGGAAGATCATTGAGTCCGCAGTATTTACTTTTTCAGTTTCTTCTTTCGCTTTTTTATCTGATTCAGCATTTGCTTCAGCATCCGCTTTCATCTTTTTGATCTCTTCATCACTCAAACCCGATTTAGCTTCAATACGGATGTTATGTGATTTACCGGTTGCTTTATCTTTAGCAGTTACATGCAGGATACCATTTGCATCAATATCAAATGTAACTTCTATCTGGGGAATTCCGCGAGGTGCAGGAGGAATTCCATCCAGGTTAAATTCACCTAACTTACGGTTATCTTTTGCCATTGCACGTTCACCCTGGTAAACAACGATCTGAACAGAAGGTTGATTATCAGCCGCTGTTGAGAATGTTTCTGATTTTTTAGTCGGGATAGTTGTATTGGATTCAATTAATTTAGTGAACACACCACCCATAGTTTCAATACCCAATGAAAGCGGAGTAACATCTAATAACAATACATCTTTTACTTCGCCTGTGAGTACACCACCCTGAATTGCAGCGCCAATAGCAACTACTTCATCGGGGTTCACACCTTTTGATGGCGCTTTACCAAAGAATTTTTGTACGGCATCTACGATTGCAGGAATACGTGTTGATCCGCCTACTAAAATGATCTCCTGAATATCAGACGTACTTAAACCTGCATTTTTTAATGCTGATTTACATGGTTCGATGGTACGTTTAATAAGATCATCTACCAGTTGTTCAAACTTAGCACGTGATAAAGTACGTACCAAATGTTTTGGAATGCCATCTACCGGCATGATATAAGGCAGGTTGATCTCAGTAGAAGTTGTACTTGATAATTCTATTTTTGCTTTTTCAGCAGCTTCTTTCAAACGTTGTAAAGCCATTGGATCTTTTGACAGATCCAATCCGCCATTCTCCGCTTTAAACTCGGCCACTAACCAATCAATGATCTTATGATCAAAATCATCACCACCTAAATGTGTATCACCATCAGTTGATTTTACTTCAAAAACACCTTCACCCAATTCAAGTATTGATACGTCATGCGTTCCGCCACCACAATCGAACACCACAATTTTCATGTCCTGGTGTTTTTTGTCCAGTCCATAAGCCAATGCAGCGGCAGTAGGTTCATTGATGATACGTTTAACTTTTAAACCTGCGATCTCTCCGGCTTCTTTTGTTGCCTGGCGTTGTGAATCATTAAAATAGGCAGGAACAGTAATTACTGCTTCTGATACTTCATGTCCAAGATAATCCTCAGCAGTTTTTTTCATTTTTTGAAGAATGATCGCTGAAATTTCCTGTGGAGTGTATTTTCTGTCATCAATTTGTACACGGGGTGTATTATTGTCACCTTTTACTACTTTATAAGGAATGCGTGCAGCTTCTTTTGTTATTTCGTCAAACGTATGTCCCATAAAACGTTTAATGGAAGAAACTGTTTTTGTAGGATTAGTGATGGCCTGGCGTTTAGCAGGATCGCCCACTTTGCGTTCACCGTTTTCAACGAATGCCACCACTGAAGGTGTGGTGCGTTTTCCTTCACTATTTGGAATTACTACCGGCTCATTGCCTTCCATTACTGAAACGCAGGAGTTAGTTGTTCCTAAATCGATACCAATTATTTTACTCATGATTAATTATGTTTTTGTTTGTTTTTTATAAGATTACACCCCAGCTTTCAATCATTATGCCATTGGCTTTTTGCCGAAATTATGTCATAAAAAAGGCGCCCCCGTAATATATGTGGGACGCCTTTTATGACAAAGCGACAGAATATCAGGGGCAGGTAACTGGCTTTCCCTGGCCATCTACTTGTTTTAATGAATTCAAAAATTTTAAATCTTTTGTATACTGGCCGCAAGCAAGAGTATCCAAGGTGATATAATACAATGGCCTGGTAAAGGGAGCTTTATTAAATCTTGAAGAAAAAATGCCTAATCCGTTAGTAACATTGGTGAATTCCGGTTTTTCCTGAATGATTCCGGTTGAAGGTGCATTTACTTCAATAAATGTATTCAGGTCATCGCCCGCTGCAAGCACTCTCAATTCAACATTTCCTGCTTTACGCTTAAACAGATTGGGATAAGGAGCTAATTGATTTCCGATAAATTCGATAAAGTCTTTTCCACGAGAAACATTAGAAATTTTTTCAGTTCCATCCAAGCGTTCTGACTTTTGGGTACCAAGTACCCAATCCAAGACTTGATCAACAGAATCATCAACAACATTATCTGAATTGTTATCAAGATAATCAGTATAATTTAACCGGATAGTTAATTGGTACAGTTTGCCATTTTTTGCTGAATTCCATTCCACAGTAAAAGGCTGATCGGGGTTATTGACGTTCACAAAGTTAAATGCAGTAGAACCTGCGAATGGTGCTGTAAAGGAAAAATCGCTTATTAACGATGTTCGCGCACTTACTTCATTTCCTGTTTCACTGTTTTTAATGACCAGCATATATTCACTATCACTAAATAACGTTGCTGTTGTTGAATAAATAGCATTCGCCTGATCGGGTGAATAAAACACACCTGAATTTTTGGGTATTGTATTATCTGGAGAAAGTGGGATATCCGATCCAATCTGGTTTGGACCCTTAAACCGTTTTAAAACGACGTTCAATGCATTTACAAATTGTACAGAGTCTTTTATTTGTGCGAAATGCAATGCGTCCCCCTCTCCTAAAAATGCTTTATTTATTTTGATGTATTGTTTGGGTTGCGATTGATCCAGCAATCCATACACAACCATTGTTTCTTTATAATTGCCAATAACATCCAGATCGGTACTGCAAGCTGATAAAAGAATTGTAATTGCAAACAGGGGATAAACAAATGACTTTTTCACTCTTAATAAATTTTGAATTTAAGGGATGATGAGGCACAAATGTATTAATTAATTTGATTCTTAACTAATATCTAAATTTAAAAAGATCCCGCAAAGGCGGGATTAATTCGATGCCATAGGCATCCTTTTGGTACTAAGGTTTTCATCTCCTCAAAATTGCGGAGATTAAAAACCAGTCTCATTAATATAAAAAAGTATTGTAGCTTTGTGGAAGGGTAAATGAGTTTTCTTTAATTTTCATGCTAACGCTCAGATATTTCGCTGCGCTCAATATGACAAAACCCAAGCACTTGTCATTCTGAACGAAGTGAAGAATCTCATAAATCAAAATAAAAATGTCGGTACATAAAGAAGTTAAAAAGGTAACTACCAATGTGTTGCAGGAAATGAAACGCAAGGGTGAAAAAATATCAATGCTTACTGCCTACGATTATACTATGGCTAAAATTGTGGATCATGCGGGGATAGATGTAATATTAGTTGGTGACAGCGCTTCCAATGTGATGGCCGGACATGAAACTACACTTCCTATTACCTTGGATCAGATGATCTACCATGCATCGTCTGTGGTGCGTGCTGTTAACAGGGCATTAATAGTGGTGGACCTGCCTTTTGGAACTTACCAGGGAAATTCGAAAGAAGCCTTGAACTCTGCTATAAAAATAATGAAAGAAAGCGGTGCCCATGCAGTGAAACTCGAAGGCGGTAAAGAAGTTAAGGAATCGGTTGAACGTATTTTAAGTGCCGGCATACCTGTAATGGGACATCTTGGTTTAACTCCCCAAAGCATTTATAAATTTGGAACATACAATGTGCGGGCAAAAGAAACAGAAGAAGCAAAACGTTTGATTGAAGATGCATTGGTATTGGAAAAATCAGGATGCTTTGCTTTGGTATTGGAAAAAATTCCGGCAAAATTAGCGGGACAGGTTGCAAAAAAAATATCCATTCCGGTAATAGGAATTGGTGCAGGTGGTGGCGTTGACGGACAGGTTCTTGTTTTTCATGATATGGTTGGATTGAACAATGAATTTAATCCTCGTTTTTTAAGACGTTATTTGAATTTGTATAATGATATTACTAAAGCAGTAGGAAAATATATTAAGGATGTAAAATCAAAAGACTTTCCTAACAACAAGGAGCAATACTAACTCAACGAATTACTAATCTATCGAATACCAAATCTATATTCGGTATTCTATAAATGTATATTCATTGAGACATAAAATTATTTATCTTTAAGTAAAATTATTTGCAATGTCAGCCAATCTTTCACAAATATTAAAATTAAGTATTCATGAACGCATTCTTCTTGTAGAAGCTATTTGGGATAGCATTGTCAAAGAAAATGATAAAAAAAACAGTTACCAACTAAGCGATGAGCAAATAGATTTTTTAGAAGAAGAAATTGCAGCTTATGCCAAAAATCCGGAGGAAGGAAGTAGTTGGGACGAAATAAAAAAAAGAATTAAAAATAAAAAATGAGCAATCGGCTTATTATTCGTCAACGTGCCGAGATACAAATTACTGAAGCTTTTACCTGGTATGAAAATAAACAATCAGATTTAGGTAATGATTTTTTGATTTCCCTAGAAGATTCGCTGACTATTATTGAACTCAATCCACAAGCATTTCAGCTGAAATACAAACACATCAGAGTTATCTATATTAAACGATTTCCATTCGGAATATTTTACTCAGTGGAAAAAGAAAGGATTGTAGTAATACTGTTTTTCACTTGAGTAGAAATCCCAGACTTTGGAAAAAATTAAGATAAGTATGGCATCAACTATTGAAGTATTATACGAAGACAACCACATCATTGCTGTCAATAAGCGTCCTTCAGATATTGTACAAGGCGATAAAACAGGCGACACTCCTCTTAGTGAATTTGTTAAACAATACATCAAAAAAAAATACAATAAACCCGGTGAAGTATTTATAGGTACTGTGCATCGCATTGATCGACCAGTAAGTGGCATCGTTTTGTTTGCCAGGACCAGCAAAGCCTTAGCAAGACTTAATCAAATGTTCCAGACCAAAGAAATTCAAAAAACATATTGGGCAGTTGTAAAAAATAAACCAAAAAACATAAGTGGAAAGCTCATTCATTATTTGAAAAAGAATGAGGCAAAAAACATGTCAAAAGCGTTTGAAAAAGAAACGCAGGGAACTTTACGCTCTGAATTAGATTATGAACTGATCTATAGTTCAGATAATTATCATTTACTGGAAATAAAACCGCTCACCGGACGCCATCATCAAATACGTGTACAACTTTCGGCAATGGGCTGCCCAATAAAAGGAGATCTGAAATATGGTTTCGACAGAAGTAATAAAGATGCTTCTATACACTTGCATGCACGAAAAGTAGAATTTATTCATCCTGTAAAAAAAGAGTCTATTATTATTGTGGCCCCACCACCGAATGAAGTGCTTTGGAACGAGTTTGCAAAAAGAGTTGGAAGCTAAAATTCACCACTCCTTCTTCCGCATTTTTTTAATCTCCGAATTTCTTTTTTTGGATTTTAAGCGTTTTTCTTTAGCTGTTTTGGAAGGCTTTGTAGCTTTACGTTTCTTCTTAACAATAAAACATTTATTCAATAGCTCATAAAACTTTTTGATCACTATTTCCTTATTCCCCAATTGATTTCTTTCGGCTTGAGAAATGATTTGCAAAACGCCATCCTTTGTAATTTTATTATTAAGCTTATTTAAGATAATTTCTTTTTGTTCAGCGTTAAGCAAGGCAGAATTCACAACATCAAAATCAAGCTCCACTTTTGTAGCTACCTTATTTACGTTTTGTCCACCGGCACCACCGCTGCGACTGGTTTTAAATTTAAATTCCGGATCGAATTGAATTCCTTTGATATCCATAAGCCAAATTTACGTATAAATTATACTTTATATTGTTCGACCCCTCCGGGGTCGTATGTTTGTAGAAAAAACGTATTTCTATAAATATGCGACCCCGGAGGGGTCGAACATTTAATAGTTTTATATTAAAATTGGAGTTTATTAATTATTTTTATGATAATGAAAAATTGCTTATTTAGTCTGTTATTTTTTAGTTCTGTTTTTTTCTGTTTCTCCCAGGATACTGCAGTTGAAAACAAAATAAAATATTATACTCAAAAAGCAGATCGCTATTTAGATAAACAAAAAGCGCTTTCCTCTTTTTATGCGATCAATAATAAAGGTATCAGTATATATGCTTCATCAAAGGATAAATTAGCTGATTCGGCTGAATTTCGGATCAAATGGGATCAGGTTGAAAGTTTTAATCAGTTTTTAAAAGCATATTCTCCGAATACCATCCAAAAATTTTACCTATCAAAAAAATTTGATCCTACAAGTATTACTTCAAATAAAGCTATTGCAAAAATTGACCCGGCAAAAAAGTTATCCGGTTTAAAAATAGCCATTGATGCAGGACATGTAGCCGGTGACTTTAAAACAGGTCAGACAGAAAGTAAATGTTTGGAATTTACCTGTGATAATTTAAAAGGCAATAAAGATTCTATTGAAATAGCCGAAGGAATGTTAACCTACGCCACTGCTAAATTATTAAAAGAAAAATTAGAAGCGCAAGGTGCTGAGGTTTTTTTAACACGCCCTTTTAATGGTTGTACTGCTTTTGGAGTAAGCTTTGAAGATTGGCTAAAGACAAGTTATAAATCAACATTGGATAGTTTATACAAAATAAAAGAAATCACATTGGATAAAAAAAATTGGTTACTCAGCAAAGCCAGCAAGCGTGATAAGTTCCGTTTAGTATTTAAAGATATGGAATTACAAAAACGTGCAGAGATGATTAATAACTACAAACCTGATTTTACCATTATCATTCATTACAACGTAGATGAAACCAATACCGGCTGGACAAAACCAAGCAACAAAAATTTTAATATGGCATTTGTGGGTGGGGCGTTTATGAGAAGTGATCTTTCATCCCCACGAAAACGTTTTGAATTTTTACGGTTATTAGTGAGTGATGATCTTGAAAGATCAATTGCATTAAGCTCTTCTGTTGTAAAAAGTTTTGAAAAAAACCTGAATGTTAAAACTGCCGGCCCAAAAGATGCTACCTATTTAACAGAAGGCTGTTTGCCTACACCTGAAAAAGGTGTTTATTGCCGTAATCTTCAATTAACCCGCTATATTCATAGCCCCCTGGTGTACGGTGAAACTCTTTATCAGGATAATGTCAGCGAATGTATTTTGCTTAATCAGGAAACTGACAAAACAAAAAATTTACGTGTACAACAAGTGGCGGAGGCTTATTTTCAGGGAGTATTGAATTACGCCTTCACCAAATGACCCACCTATAATATTCTTGTATCTTTTTTAAGCGTGTTGCATTATGAGGTTAAAATCAGTATTAACCTTTTAAAACTTTACAATCATGGCAGCTGCAAAAGACACTCCCCGTCAAAAAATGATCGGTATGATGTACTTAGTACTCACCGCATTATTAGCATTAAATGTTTCTAAAGATATTTTAGATGCATTTGTGGTAGTTAATAAAGGATTGGAAAATACAAACAATAATTTTACTGACCGGAATGAAAATCTTTATGCACAATTCGATCTTGCAAAAAGCATTGATCCTGTATTGGTAATACCCAACTGGAAAAAAGCACAGGAAATAAAAAAAGAATCAGATGAACTGAGCAACTTTATTGACAAGCTTCAAAAACAGCTGGTTGAAGAAACCGAAGGTATTGAACAAGATGTTGCAGATACCTTACAGATGGCAAATATTGAAAGCAAAGATAATTACGATATCCCCACTAATATTTTAATTGGCGATTCAGAAGATGGTTCTGCAGGTGCATCAGGTGAATTAAAAAAGAAGTTGATCGAATACAGAACAAAACTCAACAGTTATATTTTACCAGTTGATAAAACCAAAGTAAAAGTAGATATCAATACCGATGATCCAATATACAGTGAGGAAAATGAAAATTGGGAGATGTATAATTTTTATAATCGTCCTCTGGTAGCAAGTATGACTATTTTATCAAAACTCAAAAGCGATGTAAAAAATGCTGAATCATTGTTAGTTGATTATTTACTAAAACAAAATGATGTAGAAGTTATGAAGTTTGATACCATTGCCGCAAAGGTTATTCCTCAAAGCAATTATGTTTTACTGGGTGAAAAATATACAGCTGATATATTTATTGCAGCTTTTAGTAAAACAAAAAAGCCGGAAGTAGTTGTAGACAATAATCCCATTGAAGTACAAAAAGGATTGGGAAAATATTCTTCAGTAACTACCAAAGAAGGAATTATAAATTATTCAGGAACAATAAAAATGGTTTCACCAAAAGGAAAAGAAGTGATATTCCCTTTTAAATCAGAATATATTGTAGCAAGGCCTGCCTTGACCGTTTCTGCAGATAAAATGAATGTGGTATATTTTGGACTGGATAATCCAATTTCAGTTTCGGTACCGGGAATACCGAACGAGCGTTTAACAGTTTCTGCAACGAATGCCATCTTAAGACCGGATGGAAATGGAAAATTTATAATGAAGGTAAACAGAGGGCCGAATGTAGATGTGAATGTTTTTGCAACAATGGAAAATGGTGAAAGAAGAAATATGGGTATCATGTCATTCAGAGTAAAGCAAATCCCAAAGCCATCTGCAAAATTTGGTGATCTGATCGAAAGCGGGAAAATGAGCAAGAGTAAAATTGAATCCCAAATGGGTCTAATCGCTTTTTATGACAACTTTGATTTTAAAGCAACACCTAAAGTTACTTCTTTTAAAATGGCTATATCCAGTGCAGCAGGAGTAAGCGAATTAAAATCAACCGGTAATTTAGTTACTGATGAGATGAAGAAACAGATCAAATCACTTAAGAAAGGGCAAAAGGTAATATTCGAAGAGATCAATGCAGTTGGACCGGATGGAATTACAAAGAAATTAAGTGACCTGGTTGTTACAGTATTGTAGTGAGTGGTGTGTATAGTGATAGAGCAGTCCCGAATTCGGGGCTGCTCTTATTTATTTTGTATATTTATTCGATGGAATACCTAATCACTTGTTTAGTTGCTTTTCTCGGTTCAGGACTCACTTTATTTTCGGGTTTTGGACTGGGCACATTGCTTATTCCTGCCTTTGCATTATTTTTTCCAATTGAGATTGCTATCGCGCTAACAGCAATTGTTCACTTTCTGAATAATATATTTAAGTTAATATTGCTTGGCAAACACGCTGATAAGGAAATAATACTTCGCTTTGGAATTCCTTCTGTAATTGCAGCATTTGCGGGAGCTTACCTGCTTACTCAGTTGACACACCTTCAACCACTTGCAGATTATTCTTTACAGGGCAAACTATTTTTTATCACTCCTGTAAAAGCTATGATTGGAGCGTTGATGATCTTTTTTGCTTTGTTTGATATTATTCCTTCACTTGCCAATATCCAGTTTGATAGAAAATTTCTTCCACTGGGTGGAGTATTGAGTGGGTTCATCGGTGGCCTTTCCGGACACCAGGGTGCATTAAGAAGCGCATTCCTTATCCGCGCCAATCTTACCAAAGAAGTATTTATTGCCTCGGGAGTTGTAATTGCCTGTTTAACGGATATTTCAAGATTAACTGTATATGCGGGAAAATTCTTCACACACAAATTTAATTATCCTTTAATTATTGCAGCCACACTTTCCGCTTTTACAGGCGCTTATTTTGGAAATAAGTTTGTAAAAAAAATAACGATCAAAGCTTTACAAATTATAGTTGCTGTGATGTTGATAGTATTTGGCGTATTATTGATATTGGGAATACTTTAATGCTGTACATTCAAGTTTTATATTCACTCTATTTATCTTTAATCATTAGTTAAAAAGTATGAAATATAATTTTATTCCCAACACACAATTGAATGTCAGCAGGATTTGCTTAGGCACTATGACATTTGGAGAACAAAACACCGAAGCCGAAGCTCATCAACAATTAGATTATTCCGTTGAACGAGGAATTAATTTTATTGATGCTGCTGAAATGTACCCCATACCCCGTAACGAAAAAACCCAGGGAAGAACCGAAGAATATATTGGTAACTGGCTCCAAAAAACGGGTAAAAGAAAAGACATTATCATTGCCACTAAGATCACCGGTCCGGATAGATCCCTTAGCCATATCCGAGATCCTCTTAATTTTTCAAAAGAACAGATCAATGAAGCTGTGAACGGAAGTTTAAAAAGGTTAAAAACAGATTACATTGATCTGTATCAACTTCACTGGCCCGAAAGAAAAAATCAACGATTTGGAATACGGTACTATCAATTTGACCCTAATGAACAATGGAAAAATAATTTTCATTCGGTATTACAATCTTTAGATGAATTGATAAAATCAGGAAAGATCAGGCACATAGGTATTTCCAATGAAACACCATGGGGAGTAATGCGTTTCCTGGAAGAATCAAAAAAGCATGGATTGCCACGCATGGTAAGTATTCAAAATGCATATAGTTTGTTGAATCGTACCTTTGAGCACGGACTTTCTGAAATTTGTCTTCGTGAAAGTCTTGGCCTGATTGCATATTCTCCACTTGCTTTTGGGATTCTATCCGGGAAGTACCATCGCAACGAAAAAACAGAAAAAGCTCGGCTTACTTTATTTCCGCAGTTTGCGCGTTATAAAACCGAGAATGCAAAGCAGGCTGTAGCTGCTTATTGTCAGCTTGCCGACAACCATGGTTTAGTACCTGCTCAGATAGCACTTGCTTATATAAAAGATAAACCTTTTCTAAGCAGTTATATTATTGGTGCAACAAGTATGGTGCAACTGAAAGAAAATATTGAAAGTATTAATGTTCAATTGGATAAGGAAATAATAGTTGAGATTGAAAAAATAATGGAGCTGTATCCTGATGCGGCACCGTAAGGAAAGAAACCCCACCCCAACTACATCGGATCCACATCCATCTGCACTCGTACTGATTTATAATCCTTGTTAATTTTAAATTGGATCAGCATATCGTTTACTGCTTTCTTCACCTGTGCCACAGAAGCATCGCGTTCTATTTTCAATAAAATGTTTTTATGATATAAATTCCGGATCCTTGAAATCAGCGGAAATTCAGGCCCCAGCACCCGTTTTTGAAAATGTTGTTTTAAATGATCGGCTAAAAATTTTGAGGAAGCATTCACCATGTCAACATCTCTATGGATCAAAGTAATTTCAATTAAACGGTGATAAGGAGGATAATTAAAATTTTTCCTATCAAGTAACTGGCTTTTATACATCGAAAGAAAATTATTTTGAATCACATCCTGAATGATCATATGATCCGGATTTTGTGTCTGTATAATTACTTTCCCGCGTTTACTCTTTCGCCCTGCCCTACCCGATACTTGTGCCATAAGCTGGTAGCTGCGTTCAAATGATCTGAAATCAGGAAAATTAAGCATACTGTCAGCATTTAAAATTCCTACCATACTTACATTATCAAAATCTAAACCTTTAGTAACCATTTGTGTTCCCACTAAAATATCAATATTACCATCTTCAAAATCCTGTATAATATGCTGGTGCGCGAATTTGCTTCGTGTAGTATCCAGATCCATACGTGCTATTTTTGCGTTGGGAAAAAATATAGATAATTCCTCTTCAATTTTTTCGGTGCCAAAACCTTTCATCTTTATGTTAGTATCTCCGCAGGCAGCACATTTACTTGGCGGTTTGATAGCATATCCGCAATAATGACAACGCAGCTGATTGCTTGCTTTATGAAATGTTAAGCTCACATCGCAATTGACACAATGCGGCACCCAGGCACACATATTACATTCTAATTGCGGGGCAAACCCTCTTCGATTCTGAAATAAAACCACTTGCTCTTTTTCCTGCAATGCCAATGCAATAGTATCCAACAATAAAGGAGTAAAGTGTGATTTCATTTGCTTTTTATGCATTGCCTCTTTCACATCCGCAATTAAAATTTCAGGCATTTGCACACCACCAAAACGTTGATTGATCTCCACCAAACCATACTTGCCTTCCTGCGCATTGTAATAACTTTCCAAGCAGGGCGTTGCTGAACCCAACAATGTTTTTGCTTTATGAATATGCGCTAAATAAATGGCAGCATCACGTGCATTGTATCGAGGAGCAGGATCAAACTGTTTATAGGAAGTATCATGTTCTTCATCCACGATCACTAATCCTAAATTACTATATGGTAAAAAAAGAGCTGACCTTGCACCCACTATAAGTTTAAAGTTTGAAATTTCATGTTCAAAATTATTGTCCGGACTTTGAACTTTGAACTTTGAACTTTGAACTTCCAATACATTTTTCCAAACCTCCACACGTTCATTCTCATTGAATTTACTGTGATAAACACCAACAGCATCTCCAAAATATTTCCGAAGTCGATTGATAATTTGAGTGGTCAATGCAATTTCAGGAAGCAGGTATAACACTTGCTTTCCTTCGGCGATCGTTTGTTCTATAAGCTTTACATAGATCTCGGTTTTGCCGGATGAGGTTACTCCGTGCAACAATACCACCTCTTTTACCTCACCCCGGCCCTCTCCCAAGGGAGAGGGAGTACTTTGCTGACCCGATAATTTTTTCCAACCAAAATAGTATTGAATAGAATCATGCACCTGCTGCTGAACATCATTCAATTTTGATATTTTATTTTCATTTTCAAAACTTGAAAAACGCCCCACTTCACGTTCATACGTCTCAAAAATATTTTTTTTAACCAATGACCTTATTGCTGCTTCTGCACCTTCTACTATTTTAATGATGTCTGATCTTTTAACCTCCTGGCGATCTTTTGAATAGCGCTTTGATAGATTAATGTACACCATCAGCACATCCAATTGCTTGGGTGCTTTCTTTTCTAAAAGAGAAAAAATATTTTTTAAATTTTCTTCATTATTGGCATATTCAGTAATTTTTATAAAGCTTTCTATCTTGGGTTTGTATTTTTCTTTCAGTTCTTCCTGGATGATCACAATTCCTTTTTCGATCAATAATTTTATAACAGGGTAAACTGTTTTTTGTTCGATGATCTCGGAAACATCAGTTAAACTCAGAACATTCCTCACTTCCAATGCTTCAATGATAGCGTATTCTTTATCACTTAATTTAGTCGTTGTACTTGCTACCTCATACGCTGTACTTAATACTACCTTCGTTTCACTGGAGAGTTTTAATCCACCGGGTAAAGCAGCTACCATTACATCACCAATATTACACATATAGTACTGGCTCATCCAGTCCCACAATTCAAATTGTTTTTGATTGACGATGGGCTGTTCATCTAAAATAGACTCAATATATTTTGCTGAATATTGTTTGGGAGGATTTTCATGCACTATACGAACCAATGCCGAATATAATTTGCCTTTGCCAAATTGTACGATCACCCGTTGCCCGGGAATTATAAGATCATTCAACTCATAAGGGATTCGATAGGTATATAAATTGGGAACCGCCAGGGGCAGAATTACATCAACAAAAAGTGTAGTGCGGCTCATACCACAAATATACAAACAAAGCCCCTCTATATCTCCCCCAAGGGGAGACTTTTCCAACCCTCAAATGCCTAAATCAATACACGTCAAAGCCCTCCCTTAGGGAGGGTTGGGTGGGCTTTTATTCTTTTTGAAACTTTATATTTTTTCCCCTTGTACCCTGAAAACGATACCATTTTGATTGGGTTTCAAGGATAGATTTAAAATTTGGGACTTTGAGGGAGTCAACATTTATTTTCGGATCTACATCATCAATAGTGGCAAGTGTATCTATTATAAACGGAATATGAGCGATGGGGAGTTTGAATCTTCGCTTAGTAAATCCCATTAATAAATTGGATTGAAAAGGATCGGATGCAACAGCCATTTTGGTCAGCCCCATTTTTTTTGCCATATGGTAAGAATTATAAATATTTTCTGTACTGTGTTCAGCTTTATCTTCAATAAATATTTTTTCTTTTGGAACACCTAACTCTTCAGCAAATAAGGCCATTGCTTTAGCTTCCACATAAGGTGAATAAACAGCCCCGCCTGAAAATATTACATTTTTTGCAATTCCTTTTTTTATAAGATACACTGCCCATATCACCCGGCCTTTCATAGCCGTGCTCCAGTTTTTTCCATCATAAGGAACACCGGGGACAATAATTACATCGTAGGGCTGATTTTTTAAAGCTCTTTTAAAAAGAGTACTTGGAGAGGGCCTGAAAAAAGTACAACCACTGATGATCAAGGCAACAATAAACAGAAAAAGAAAATATTTTGATCTGTCGGAATTCATTTTTTAAAGCGACAAAATTTTCAACATGCGTACCAACTCAGTATCCAATTCTTGTTTGTGTTTTACAGCATTTTCAAAAGCAGTATATGCAATTTTTTTATCTATGATCCCAACCATTACCCCGGCTTTTCCGGATACCAATGCCTCCACGGCCGCAAACCCTATTCTGCTGCTGTTCACGCGATCCATAGCCGTAGGGTTTCCTCCACGCTGAATATGCCCAAGAACAGTGATACGTGTATCGTAATAAGGTAAACGTGATTTGACCTGTTCTGCAACTATAAAGGCTCCACCGGCTTCATCTCCTTCAGCAACGATAATAATTTTTGAAAATTTACTCTTTCGTCCACTTTCTAAACGCTTGATCAGATCTTCAACATCTGTCCTGGTTTCCGGCATAAGAATGGCTTCAGCACCTACTCCTATTCCCGAGCGTAATGCGATCAAACCTGCATCACGTCCCATTACTTCCACAAAAAATAAACGATCATGGCTTTCTGCTGTGTCACGTATTTTATCAACTGCATCCACTACGGTATTTATTGCGGTATCATACCCGATGGTAAAATCAGTTCCAACCAGGTCATTATCAATAGTACAAGGACAAGCCACTATGGGAATAGTACAAATTTTAGAAAGTGCCAAAGCTCCTTTGATCGAGCCATCCCCACCAATAATTATAAGCCCTTCAATATTGTTCCTGGTCAAGTTATCAGCGGCCTTTTTACGGCCCTCCTCTGTCATAAATTTTTCACTGCGGGCAGTTTTTAAGATCGTTCCTCCACGCTGAATAATATTAGCAACCGATTTTGCATCCAGATGAATAAACTCATTTTTGATCATACCATCATATCCATGCATAATACCTGCTATCTCAATTTTGTGAAAAATAGCGGTACGTACCACTGCACGTATACAGGCATTCATTCCCGGTGCATCACCTCCTGATGTTAGAATGGCTATCTTCTTCATATCTACGAATAACGAATCTGTACTAATATACGAATACGAATAATTACGAATTGATTTTATATGAAGTTTGTTTAATTTTTTTAATTTACCTACTAAGAATTGCTATCTATTTTCCTTTTCTTTCTTATCAACAAGTTTATGCGTTTTTTTTGTGCCCTGATACATTTCATATTTCATAAACCGGCATTCCAATTGCCCATTAAATAAAGTTATTTTGCGCGAGGGGCGTAACCCTACCTGCTTTAATGCTTCCATGTTTGAACTCAATATCCAGCAATCATATCCTGAAAACTTTTTCTTGAATGTATCACCCATCATTTTATAAAGTTCTTCGATATTATCTTTCACCATCCGTTCACCATACGGTGGGTTAATAATAACAACCCCTCTTCCCGAAGGAATCTCAAGATCTTTAATATCACAATTTTTTACAGATACGATATCTTCCACTTTTGCGAGTTTAATATTTTCTTTTGCTTTTTTAGCAACATTTGGAGAAAGCTCCCCCCCTATTATTTTCTGTTCGTGGTTTGTTATTTTATTAATAGCCGCATCAAATATGGTATTGTACAATTCTTCATCAAAGGGCATAAATTTTTTCCACCGTTCAAAACCATATTCTTCACGAAAATAACCCGGAGGAATATTATTAGCGATCAATGCTGCTTCAATTAAAATAGTTCCTGATCCGCACATGGGATCAATGAATGAAGTCCGCTTATCCCAACCGCTTAATAAAACCAACCCTGCTGCCAGTACTTCATTCAGTGGTGCCAAATTTGTTTTATCCCGATACCCCCTTTTATGCAATGATTCGCCTGAACTATCCAGTGAAACACTACAGGTATCCTGGAAAATATGTAAATGAATACGTAATGTTGGACGGTCAAGATCAACCGAAGGACGTTCACCATGCTTCGCACGAAACTGATCAACAATAGCATCCTTGGCTTTTTGTGAAAGATATTGAGAATGAGTAAATAATTCAGAATTTAACACTGTATCAATTGCAATTGTATCGGTTACATCTATATAATCTTCCCAATTGATTTCCTGTATGGAATTATACAAGGATTTTTCATCAGTAACGGTAAATGTTTCAATGGGTACAAGTATACGCAATGCTGTACGCAAGCATAAATTGGCCTTGTACATAAATCCTTTATCACCTGTAAAACTTACCGCACGGTTATGCACTTCCAGGTCACGTGCACCAAGCCGTTGCAACTCTATAGATAATATTTCTTCCAAGCCAAAAATAGTTTTGGCGATCATTTTAAAATCCGTATCCTGCTTTGTTATCATATATACTACAAAGATATTGATTAACAACTGAATGTCATCAATAAACTTAACATCACTCAAACAGATGATTAGGCTAATTTGGACAGGTTAATACAAAATATTTGTATTTTTGGTGCGTTTTAAAGCCATTGTTATTGAATTACAATTGTATACTATTTAACAAATTATAAAATGAAAAATAAAACATTCACTCTATTAACATGTACTGTTGTAAGCATTTTAATTTTCAATTCTTGTAAAAAAGATAAAGATGCCGCACCTGTTACACCAACCAACCCCAATCCCGCATATGTGGCTTGTGAGCCGGCTTCTGTGTTTGATGCTGGAACTGTAACCGGTGCACGATTGATATTTAAATTTAAATTTGACAGTACTCAGGCCCGGTTGGATAATATTGGGAATATTTCAACAGTTCCCCCTGGAAATGCAGGCCAGTCGCCAAAATTTAATTTTATGAGCCAGCATTATATTGAATTGGCAGGTGATTTTGATTCTGTAGGAAAAGGAAAGGTTTTATATACAGGAACCAATACTACCCTGGGTGGTTCTAATGCTATTGATTATTGTGCTTCTATTCAAACAGGAGAAGGTGTAACTTTCTTTTCTAAACCTTTAAACCAGATCACTCCCGGGACTTATAAATGGTTGCGTGTTTCGCTTGCTTATCAGAATTATAATATTACGTATAAATTAGACGTATTACCCGGCAATAAACTTGGAACTGGAACCTTGGGATCATTTATTGGTTTTAAAACTTATATTCCGGGGTACAAAATGAATGGGACCAGTTATAAGCCAAGTGATACTACCGGTGGCCCGGGAAATCACCCTCAGGGTTATTGGGGATTTGAAACCACTGTATTTGGTGTAAAGTACTTTGCTGACGGGCAATCACCTGAAGGATCTACTACTGTTCCCAATCCTTTATTTGCTACTTCACCAATACCAGCGGGCAGCTGCCTGGTTACAGGGCAATTTGTGGATAATACAATGGCTAATTCTCCATTAATAATTACCGGATTGGAAACAAGTGATATCATTATTACCGTTTCTTTATCAACCAATAAAAGTTTTGAGTGGACAGAAGTTGATGCCGATGGTTATTTTCAACCTGAAATTGGAGAAAATGTAGTGGATATGGGTATTCGGGGATTAATTCCTATTAAAAATTAAGAAAATAATTACTAAAAAAACCCTTCTGAAAATATTCAGAAGGGTTTTTTATTTTTTACTCTTATAATCCTTTATCATAATTCACCACTACACTTGGTGTTGTCGGGCGGCTCTGACAGGTAAGTACAAATCCCTGTTTTACCTCTGATGCCGATAGAGCATAGTTCACAGCCATTTCCACTTTTCCTTCCTGCAATAATGCACGACAGGTACAGCAGGAACCTCCCTGGCAGGCGTAGGGTGCATCCAAACCGATGCGCAAAGCAGCTTCCAATATCGTTTCATTATCTTCTAACGGAATAATATGTTCGTCACCATCCATAATAATCGTTGCAGTTGCACCTTTAACAGAAGGTGTAACTGGTTTAATGTCATCAGGGTTTACAGGTGTTGTAAAATATTCAATATGAACTTTAGATTCTTCTGTTTTTAATTCTTTCAATGCAGCCACTACATTATCCATCATCGGCCCCGGACCACAAATAAAATATTCATTGTCGGCAGTAACAGGAACATAATTTTTAATAAGTTCTATATTCTTTTCCTTGGTCATCATTCCCTGCAAGGATACCGGGTGGTTAGCCGGTGCAGTATTCAATATATGGATCACATTTAATCTATCCGAATTAGCGATGGCAAGTTGTTCAATTTGTTTTTTAAAAATAATAGAGGATTCATCATTATTACCATAAAACAGTGTGATAGTGCTTTGCGGTTCCGATCTTAAAACTGTTTTTAAGATCGATAGCATAGGTGTTATCCCACTTCCGCCTGCAAACAAAACATAATTTTTTTTATTTGAAGTGTTCATTTCGGTAAAGAAATTTCCCATAGGGATCATCACCTCAACACTATCTCCCGGTTTTATTTTATCATTAATATATGTAGAAACTTTACCATTCTTAACTTTTTTGATCGCTACCCGCAATTCATTTTCAAGCGGGCTTGTGCATATGGAATAAGAACGCCTTAATTCCTCACCATTGATATTAAATTTTAATGTAAGGTATTGTCCTTGTTTATAACTATACTCCGTTTTTAAATTTGACGGGACTTCAAATGCTACTGAAACAGCATCACTTGTTTCGCGCAGTACATCAACAATTTTTAATGAGTGAAATTTTGCCATTTTGTATATTAAAATTTAGCAGCGAATTTACAATTAATATGGAAAAGCGGAACATAAAAATATTAAATTGCATTCGGTTTTGAAATATAAACCGTATTAACCTCATTATTTATGAAAAAAATAATTGTTCCATTTTTAATGATGTTTGTGCTTATAAATACAAGTATTATAAAAGCTCAAAAAAGGTTCATTATTGTATTGCTTGCTTTAACAGGCAGCACTATTGTTTATATTCAATTTGTTAATGCAAAAATTTCAGTTGGCAATGTCCAACCTTTTTCCAAAAAAAACATTCTTGCTCCATCCCTTATGGTGCTGGGCACTGTACAGGATGCAGGCTCTCCACATATTGGATGTACCAAAGAGTGCTGTAAAAACTTATTTAAAAATCCGGATAAAAACAGGAAAGTTGTTTCACTGGGAGTGATAGACCCCATAAATAAATTAAACTGGATGTTTGAAGCTACTCCGGATCTTCCTTCACAGATGAAATTATTAAAGGAGCATTCAGGTTTCAGTACAAAGGAAGCGCCTGATGGAATTTTCCTGACACATGCCCATATTGGGCATTATGCGGGATTGATGTTTTTGGGAAGGGAAGCGATGGGATCAAAAAACATCCCGGTATATGCAATGCCCAGGATGCAAAATTATTTAGAAACAAATGGACCCTGGAGTCAATTGGTTAAACTGAACAACATACAAATTCATCCTTTACAGGCAAATGAAGAAATTATACTTTCTTCAAATATTAAAGTAAAGGCATTATTGGTTCCTCACAGAGATGAATATTCAGAAACGGTGGGGTATATTATCAGTGGACCAAATAAAAAAGTTTTATTCATTCCGGATATTGATAAATGGAACAAATGGGAAAAAAGTATCATTGAAGAAATAAAAAAAGTGGATTATGCTTTTATCGATGCTACTTTTTACGATGGTGCAGAGATCAACAACAGGGACATTTCAGAGATTCCGCATCCTTTTGTAATTGAAAGCATGGAAGCATTTAAAGAACTTTCAATAGCTGAAAAAGATAAAATTTATTTTATCCATTTTAATCATACCAACCCTTTATTAATGATTGAAAGCGAACAGGCTAAAACAGTTTTAAAAAACGGTTTTCACATTGCTCAATTTGAGCAGATAATAAGTTTATAAAATAAAGCTACTTCAATTTTTTATTTTTTTTGTGCCGTTTATTATCACGTTGGGTTTTCTTCTCCATATTTTTTTTAAATGCCTTTGTAAGATCAACACCCGTTTGATTAGCAAGACAGATCAGTACAAATAGTACATCCGCCAATTCATCAGAGAGATTTTTATCCTTATCTTTTTTCTTAAATGATTGCTCTCCATATTCACGCGAAATAATACGTGCCACCTCTCCTACTTCTTCTGTGAGAATAGCCATATTAGTCAATTCATTAAAATAACGTACACCATGTTTTTTGATCCATTTATCAACGATTTTTTGTGCTTGTTTTATTGTTAATTGGTTCATTGGTTAATTGGAGATTAGTTATCGATTAATGGGGAATTTAATTTCTTAATATTTCCATTGTTTACTGAACCGATTCATTAAGTATTCCTATTTTTCACCTATCGCCCCTCTCCTTTAGGAGAGGGGATTAAGGGGTGAGGCTAACAAAAAAAGCATTTGCCTTATCGACAAATGCTTTTCATAAGTTGATCTTTCAGTATTATTCCTGAACTACTTCAAAAGTAACTTTTCCGGTTACTTCTTTGTGAAAACGAACATCAGCAGTATAAGTTCCAACGGTTTTAACACCTTCTTCACTCATGGTGATATTTTTTCTATCCACATCATAACCTAATTTTTTGATCGCATCAGCCAATTGAACTGAAGTAACTGAACCGAAAATTTTTCCGGACTCACCTACTTTAGCACCCACTTTTACAACCATTTCTTTTAGTTTAGCAGCTGTAGTTTCTGCAGCAGCTTTTACTTTTTGTTCTTTAAAAGCGCGTTGCTTCACTGTTTCAGTCAACATTTTTTTTGTTGATGAAGTTGCCATAGCAGCCAAACCTTTCGGAATTAAAAAATTTCTTCCGTATCCCGGTTTTACTTTTACCACGTCATCCTTGTATCCAAGGTTTTTAACGTCCTGTTTTAGTATTACTTCCATTGTTTTTTTTAGTTATTGGTTAATGCCTGCCTGCCGCAGGCAGGGTTATTGGTTAATTGGTTTAAGCGATAAGGGAAACTCCTTATTTCTATTAACTGATAACTGTTATTTCAACATATCAGCAACATACGGTAATAATGCCAAGTGACGAGCACGTTTTACAGCCGTAGAAACTTTACGTTGATATTTTACTGATGTACCTGTTAATCGGCGAGGTAAAATTTTACCTTGCTCATTGATGAATTTCAATAAAAACTGTGGGTCTTTATAATCAATATACTTGATACCGCTTTTTTTAAAGCGACAGTATTTTTTCTTTTTCACATCCACTGTGGGAGGAGCAAGATATCTGATTTCTGAATTGTCTGCCATTTTGTTTCTGGTTAAATATGTTTAAGCTACTGCTTTAGCCTTATTTCTACTTTTTTCGCTGTATGCAACTGCATGTTTATCAAGCGCCACTGTCAGGAAACGCAATAAACGCTCATCACGTTTGTATGTTACTTCCAGTTCCGCAATAAATGTTGGTGGTGCTTTGAATTCAAACAGGTGGTAAAAACCTGTTGTTTTCTTTTGGATCGGATACTGCAATTTACGAAGGCCCCAGGCATTCTCAGTCACAATCTTGCATCCATTGTCTGTAAGTAACTTTTTGTACTTACTTACCGTCTCCTTTGCCTGTTCTTCAGACAAAACGGGAGTCATAATGAAGACGGTTTCATAATGTTTTTGCATTGTTTTGTTATTTAATTAGTTTATATTATTGATCCTTTTTTCTAAAAGGGATGCAAAGATAATATTTTTTGAGGTTTCTGCAAATATTTTCAGCGAAAAGCCAATAGGGAACAGCGAATAGTATATTGGGGGCGTTTTCAGTATAAAGTCCCATTTTTACCTTTTTCCTATTCACGATTTGCTATTGCCTTTTATGGGTTTTCCAAAGTTTTTAACATTCTAATAAATGTCGGTTTTTAATAGTTAGATTTGTATTTCTTAAAATAAAAATGGAACATTTCATCGTATCGGCCCGTAAGTATCGCCCTGCAACGTTTAACACCGTTGTTGGACAGGCACATATTACCAATACGTTAAAAAATGCCATTAAAACAGGTCATTTAGCACAGGCCTTTTTATTTTGCGGGCCGCGTGGTGTAGGAAAAACAACCTGTGCACGTATTCTTGCCAAAACCATTAACTGTACAAGCCGCACGGAACATACTGAAGCCTGCGATAAATGTGAATCCTGCGAATCATTTAACAGTGGCGCTTCACTCAACGTATCTGAACTGGATGCAGCATCCAATAATTCAGTAGATGATATACGTAACCTGGTTGATCAGGTACGTTACGCACCTCAGCTGGGAACGCACAAAGTATATATCATCGATGAGGTTCATATGCTTTCCACGAGCGCTTTTAATGCGTTCCTGAAAACATTGGAAGAGCCTCCCAAACATGCTATTTTTATTTTAGCAACAACAGAAAAGCACAAGATCATTCCTACTATCCTTTCCCGCTGTCAGATCTTTGATTTTAATCGTATACAGATAGAAGACATTGCAAATCATTTGCTGTACATCTCGAAAAGTGAGAATATTTCCGCTGAAACAGATGCATTGCACATCATCGCTCAAAAAGCGGATGGCGCCTTACGCGATGCCTGTTCCATTTTTGATCAGATCGTAAGTTTTGCAGGAAACACCGTTACTTACAAAGCAGTAATTGAAAACCTCAATATTCTTGATTATGATTATTATTTCAAAGTTACGGATGCCATTATAGGGGAGAATATTCCGGCTTCGTTGCTTTTATTTAATGAGATATTGAACAATGGTTTTGACGGTCATAATTTTGTTGCGGGTATGGGCGACCATTATAGAAATTTATTGGTCAGTAAAGATCCCGACACACTGCAATTACTTGAAGTAGGAAATAATATTAAAGATAAATACAAGGAGCAGGCAGCCAAATGTGGATTACCCTTCCTGGTAAAGGCATTAACTATACTTAATAAAACTGATGTACAGTATAAATCCAGTAAAAATCATCGGCTCCAGGTAGAGCTGGCACTCATGCAACTTTGTTCTATCAATTCCATCGGACTTGATACTGAAAAAAAAAATGACATAATTAAAATCAGTGCAAAACCCAAAAGTGCTGAAAAAATTACCAATCCAACTATTACTCCATTTGCAGAACGCATAATCAGTTCCCCTCAGCCTGCTCCGGCAACGGTACATGAACCCCTTACAGCTATAACAAATGCAGCTTCCACAATTTCGGCTACTGCAACCGCTGTTAAAAAATCTTTGATCAAAACCACAACACCCTCTATTAACCCAATTGCAGCAACCGAAAAAAAAACAGATAAAAACAATCTTCAAAATGGTGCAATTGCAACAAATAATCTTCCTACCCAGAGTTTTACACAACAAGCATTAGAAGATACCTGGACTAAGTATGCCGGCAATTTAAGAACAACCAGAGCAAGCATGGCAAGTGGATTACTGAGTAAACAGCCAAAACTTCTAAATGAGACAACCATAGAATTTCCCATTACCAATAAGGCTTTGGAAGAATCCATCAATGAAGATAAAATGAATTTTTTAGGATTTTTACGTAACGAATTAAACAATTACTCTATTCAACTTAACCTGGTAATGGTTCAAGAAGAAGAGAAAGCTAATTTATATACTGCAAGCGACCGATATAAACATCTTGCTGAAAAAAATCCCGCCATTAATAAATTTCGTCAGGTTTTTGATCTGGATATAGAGTTTTAAAGGTATTAGACTTCGTATTTGCAAACCCTTTTCATCAGCATTTCTAAGCATTTTTTTACTTTTTATTTATTCTGACTTAGTATTTTACAACTTTTTAGGTTTGACTTTAGATTCAGTTTACTTTAACTTCACTTAAAAATTATTTATTATTGGAATTGAAAGCCCTTCCTATTTTAATTTCGCTTATCATTTCAATACAATAACTTATTCGTAATCAATACATTAAATAATTTTTACAATGAATGCAACCTTATATGTAATTTATTCATCTATCTATTATATATAGATATTATAGAATTTTTATTTTCTTGGAATTCGATCAAATACAAAATGCTCTAATAAATTGATTACAAAATAGTTGCATTTATCTGGACGATAACTTATATTAGCATCAAATTTTCCAAACCATGAAAAAATTATACTTTTTAGTTTTGATAATTTTAGCATTTGTACTATCTACAGATGCCTCAGCCCAAACAATTAATTTTCAATCAATTTCAGGTTCTTCGGTCAGCACTGATGTACCTGTTAAATTAAACTCAGAGGGAATGATTCTACCGGATGAAGATCCTTCCGGAGAAAGAATGCCTTGTCCAATAACGGCTATAGGAATTTCCAGAGTCAATGTAAGCAGTTGTACAGGTACCCCTTGTGATGGTTCAGTGACAGTTACAAGTGTAACGGGTGGTACAGGAACTTATACCTATTTATGGAGCAACGGGCAAACAGGTGCAACTGCTACCGGATTGTGTCCGGGAACAATGAATGTTCAGGTAACTTCAGGAACCTGCTCGTATACCTATACTTTTCCCGTTTTAAAAGGCAAACAGCGTCCTGCTCCTGCAAGAGATTCATTATTTGCTAATATGTGGTACTTTAATCAATTTACAGATGGTTCCGGAAATTTTTGGAGTTGTGATGGATATTGTAACAGGATATGGGTTGGTGATAGAAATAATTCTTCGCTAACCAATCCTGCACCAACAGGAGGCCTTGGTGTAATTAACTACAGTAACGGAGGCCCTCCCTATACTTATACCTGGTCATCCAATGTTCCGGGAGCCACCAACAGTCCCGGTCCCTGGACCGTATGTTCTTCGGTTACCACTTCCTATACAGTATCAGTGAGTGATGCCGCTTGTATTACAGTAAATATTGTGGTAACGCCTGTTATCCGGCCAAAGCCTGTTCTTTTAACTTCAAATGCCGTAGATGCAAGTTGTTACGGTGTTTGTGATGGATCTGTTACAGCCAATGCTTCAGGATCTCCTCCTTTTACTTATTTATGGAACAATGGTGCCACAACTCCAACTACCAATGCGTTGTGTGCTGGAACTTATTCAGTATCGGTAACAAATAGCTATGGTTGTACAGCAACAGTAAACGGAACAGTGTTGGGTGGAGTGCAAATTATTCCCAATATAACCAAAACGGATGTAAGCTGTGCCGGAGGCAGTGATGGAACTGCTACGGCAAGTGCTTCAGGCGGTGCACCCGGATTTACTTATTCATGGAATACGAGTCCTGTGCAAAATTCGGCTACAGCTTCTAATTTATCAGCAGGCTCATACATTGTGACTGTCAGAGATACAAAGAATTGCACTGCAACAATGTCTGTTACCATTATACAACCCACAGCACTTGCAGTTACCACATCAACAACCCCTGCAGGTTGCGGAGCCTCCAATGGTTCTGCAACAGCTACTCCCAGTGGAGGAACCGGGCCTTATACTTATTCCTGGTCACCAGGTGGAGGCGCTGCTGCAACTGCGACAGGCTTATCAGGAGGAACATATGTGGTTACAGTTACCGATAGTAAAGGATGTACCCGAACAGCGAATGCTGTGGTCAATAGCGCAGGGCCGCCTACTGTTGCAATTACCGGATCAACCAATGTGAGTTGTAATGGAGGAAATGATGGTACTGCGACTGCAGGAGGATCCGGGGGATCATTACCTTATGTATATACGTGGAATTCAGTTCCCGGACAAACAGGTGCCACGGCAACAGGCCTTTCTGCCGGAAGTTATGATGTATTGCTTACTGATGCAGGTGGTTGTACTTCTACTACCACAGTAATTATTACTGAACCACCTCTTTTGGTGTTAAACACTTCCTCTACAAATCAAATATGCGGATCATCAAATGGTTCAGCTACTGTATCCGTTACAGGGGGCACACCAGCATATACTTATTTATGGTCACCAAACGGAGGAAATGCAGCAACTGCCAGTAGTCTTGCAACCGGAACCTATATTGTAACTGTTACAGATTCAAGAGGCTGTACAAAAACAGCATCGGCAACTGTTACCAGTACCGGATCAGCGAGTGTTGTCATCAATAATGTTACCAATGCATTGTGCTTTGGCAGCAGTGATGGTACAGCAACTGCTTCAGCTACAACAGGTACAGCACCTTTTACATATTCGTGGAATACAGCTCCCGGACAAAACACAGCTACAGCTACTAATTTATCTGCAGGAACATATAAGGTAACACTTACTGATGTGAATGGTTGTACTTCAACAGTTAATGCCACTATTACAGAACCAACACCCGTGGTTGTAACATCTACTAATCAAAGTATGTGTCCTAATACATCTGCAACACTTACTGCAAATGGCTCGGGTGGAACAGGTACAATCACTTATGGATGGAATCCCGGAGGATTAAGCGGAAACCCGGTTACTGTTAGTCCTGCCGCTACTACCACATATACTGTCACCGCTACTGATCTCAACAATTGTATAAAAACAAATACGGTAACTGTAACAGTTCATCCTGCAACGGTTGTAACTGTCCCCAGTGCTACTATTTGTGAAGGTTCAAGCACAACACTTACTGCTGCAGGCGCAACTACTTATAGCTGGACCCCAATAACAGGATTAAGTTCAGGTTCAGGAACTTCGGTAAATGCCAATCCCACAGCAACAACTACCTATACAGTAACAGGCACAGATAACAATGGATGTACCGGGAATACAACAGTAGTTGTAACGGTAAATCCTTTACCTGTGGTAACTTCTACCAATGAAAATATTTGCCCCGGAGGTTCAACAATATTAACAGCTAACGGAGCAAATTCATACACTTGGGCACCAACGGCTACATTAAGTTCAGGTACAGGTGCTACAGTTACTGCTACTCCCTCCGGAACCACTACTTATATTATAACAGGAACTACAAATGGATGTACGGGAACTACCAATGTTACGGTAACAGTAGATCCACAACCAACAGTAAATGTCCAGGGTGCCACCATTTGTTCAGGTAATTCAACAACTTTAAATGCAACAGGAACATCAACCAATTTTTCTTGGTCGCCGGCAACCGGCCTGGACGTTACATCAGGCCCTACAGTAATTGCCAATCCTGCAACCACAACAACTTATACCGTAACAGGTACCAATGCTGCAGGATGTACCAATACCACAACTGTTACTGTTACAGTAAATCCGAATCCGGTAGTAAATGTTCCGGGATCTTCCATTTGTGCTGGTGCAAACACTACACTTACTGCTACCGGTGCTAGTACTTATAGCTGGACACCTACAACAGGATTAAGCTCAGGTTCGGGAAACCCTGTTACTGCAAATCCGGCAACTACCAGCACATATACAGTGATTGGTACAACTGCAGGTTGTACCAATAGTACTACCGTTGTTGTTACAGTTAACTCTTCACCAATAGTAACATCAGGCCCGTCAAGCATGTGCCCGGGAGATTCAACCACACTTACAGCCACTAGTAGTAGTACCGGTGTTATATTTTCCTGGAGCCCGTCATCCGGATTGGACACAATAGGTGGCCCTACAGTAATTGCAAATCCAACAAATACAACTATTTATACAATAACCGGAACAGATGCTAATGGTTGTATAGGTACAGCCACTACCACAGTTACAGTTCATCCTCTTCCCGTAGCGTTGTTTACATACAATCCTGATCCGGGAAGTGAACTTGACCCTACTATCTATTTCCTTGATAATTCAACTCCTTCTACTAACTGGTATTGGAGCTTTGGAGATACGGCCAATACAACTTCAACAGATCAAAATCCAAGTTTTACTTATCCGAAAGTTAATGGAACTTATTTAGCATGTTTAGCTATTTCCAGCCCATTTAGTTGTCCTGATACTGTATGTAAAACAGTTGTTATAAGAGGTGAATATACTTTCTTTGTTCCAAACACATTTACTCCTAACGGAGATGGCAAAAACGATGGGTTTACTCCTAAAGGCACTGGTATTGATGAAGAAAATTATGAATTATGGATATTCGACCGTTGGGGAAACCATATCTGGAAAACAAAGATTTGGGGAGAAGCGTGGGATGGCAGGGCAAATGGTGGTGCTAATGTTGCCCAGATCGATACATATGTATGGAAAGTGGCTGTAAGAGAAAAATGGAGCGGCAAGCGACATAAATACATTGGACATGTGAATATTGTGAAATAGTTCACAAAAAAATGATCAAAAAACAAGCCCGATCTTATAGTAAGATAGGGCTTGTTTTTTGTCGCTTTTATTTCATTATCTCCAATGCCTTTTTTAATACATTATCCTGGCTGTGAATAACAGGATAAAAACCTTCAGTACCCCATACATTTCTGGCGATAAGCGCTTTTAGTTGCAACTTAATGATCTCTCTGGAAACATTGATTTGCTTCTCTTTCGCAGGCACTCCTCGTTTTGCAGCATAGGATACGAAATCATTAAATATATTTTCAGAAATAGTAAATGATCTGTTAAATTTTTCAGGTGTTTGATATAACTTAAGGTTTGTTCTTTTTTCATCGGCATAATCAAAAGCAAAATCATTGATAATACCGTTGTACAACACTTCACTCAAATAACGTGAACGTCCAATAGTATCAAGCCCAACAAAAACATCAGGTATAATACCTCCTCCACCATAAACAATTTTTCCTGCCGGGGTTTTATATTCTACAGAATCTGCAACCTTAATACTATCAGCATTTTCAAGCTCCCCTGATGTATAACGTTGAAATTCTTCATCGTAATAAGCATGTACACCATGTGTATATGGCTTTTGAATACTTCTTCCGGTTGGTGTATAATATCGCGCAATGGTCAATCGTATTGCAGAGCCATCAGTAAATTCACTTTGCTCCTGCACCAGGCCTTTTCCAAATGAGCGTCTTCCAACAATAGTTGCTCTGTCATTATCCTGTAACGCACCTGCTAAAATTTCGCTTGCCGAAGCGGAGCCATCATCGATCAAAACGATTAATTTCCCGTTCTCAAAACTTCCTTTGTCAGTTGCTTTGTAATCTTTTCGCGGACGAGCTTTGCCTTCTGTGTAAACAATTCCTTTATCATTACTCAAAAATTCATCCGTAATACTAACAGCGGTATTTAGGAATCCTCCACCATTTCCGCGCACATCAATTATTAGCTTTTCCATACCCTGATTTTGTAATCTTTCAAATGCGCTCATATATTCATCATAGGTAGTTGCTGCAAAACGATTAATTTTAATATACCCCGTTTTGGGGTTAACCATGTAAGCTATATCAATGCTGTATATTGGGATGGTCCCTCGTGTGATCGTAAAATCAAGTAACCTGGTTTTGGATCTGCGCATAATACTCACTTTAACCTTTGTTCCGCCTTTGCCTTTCAGCTTTTCCATCACTTGTTTATTGCTAACTTTCACACCTGCCACATTTTTGCCTTCCACTTTTATAATTTTATCACCTGCCTGTACACCTACCAGCTCAGCCGGGCCTCCTGAAATCGCAGTAATAACACGAATGGTATCATTCACTATATTAAATTCAACACCTATACCTTCAAAGTTACCCTGCAAAGGCTCATTTGTTGCCTGTAATTCTTCCGCTGTTATGTAACTTGAATGCGGATCTAGATTTTGAAGCATCGAAACAATCGTTTTATCAACCAATTGTTCATCATTAATAGTGTCAACATATTCCTGATGTATGTAACGCAAAATTTCATTCAACTTGCTATATTTATTGTCAGTATTAAATGATATTGTTCCGGTTTTCGTGGAACCCTGAAAACTGTTCCCAATAAAAATTCCCGCGATCAAAACAAGTGCAAATACAACAGGAAGATATATGTAAAATTTAGGGCGATTCATTTTAAAAAGCAAATTTGTTCATTTAACGTTGGTAAATTTACAGATTAATAGTGAAGCAAATCTTATATTTAGTTAATTTAGGTTCAGGTAATTTACTAATAGCATGTCGAAAATCAATAATGATAATTCTGTTGACTGGGAAAGTGAATTAAAACTTACCGCTTTTAAATACCATGTATTGATTGCATGGGTGGCGATAATATTAAATCCTATTTGGGTAATTGCCGATTATTATACCAATCCCTTACATGCCATCGATTTTTTGATCTTTCGTGCAATTGTTTCATTTGCAACACTTTTAGCAATCTTTTTTAAAAACAAATTAAAAGACCGTCCGGAAATTATTGCACTGGTACCATTCTTGGGTATATCCATTCAAAATGCTTACATGTATAGTGTAATGGATGTTCCGGGATTACAAAACCATACCTTTGCTTATATCGCTTTATTTATTGGTGCTGGTATGTTTGTATTGTGGAAACCTGTTTATTCTATCATAATAGTTGTTCTGTCTTTTGTATCTAACATTCTTTTATTTGGGCTGAATAGCCAATTGACCGTGGCTGAGATTCTAATCAATGGAGGGTTACTTACCGCTTCTGTAGCCTTATTCACCATTTTGCTAATTCATACACGCACGAATCTTACAAAAAAAGAAATTATTGCACGTATGGCTTTGGCGCAATCAAATAAAAAACTGGCAATACAAAATGAGATCATTGAGGAAAAAAATAAAGATATCCGTGATAGCATCAATTATGCGCAGCGTATCCAACAAGCTATATTACCACCTTTCGAAAAAATCGATAAGGTGCTGAATGATTATTTTATTTTATACAAACCCAAAGATATTGTAAGCGGTGATTTTTATTGGCATGCGTCCACACAAACTGCTTTAGATAGTAAGAAGCCCGATGAAGACATTGTGATCTTAGCGGCTGTAGATTGTACAGGACATGGGGTTCCGGGAGCGCTTATGAGTATTGTTGGCAGTACCGTTTTAAATCAAACTATTGCAAATGCTGCTATTAATAATCCTGCTGATGTTCTCGCTTATTTAAACAAGGAAATTACCAAAACACTGAATTCTATTAAAGATGGAATGGACATGTCCTTATGCTCCATAAACATAAAAAAAATGGAATTACAATATGCGGGAGCAAACAACCCAATATACATTGTGCGTAACAAAAAATTTATTGAAATAAAGGCTGATAAACAAGCAATTGGTGCTGACACAGAGGATTCCGGTGAAAAAACATTTACCAATCACATTCTTCCGCTTGAAAAAGGCGATGCCATTTATATGTTTACAGATGGTTATGCCGATCAGTTTGGCGGTCCGCTGGGTAAAAAATTCAAATACAAAAAGTTTCAGGAACTGCTCACTGACATACAGGACAATGCAATGAAAGAACAAAAATATTTACTCAATTATCATCATGAACAATGGAGAGGAGAGTTAGAACAGGTGGATGATATCCTAGTGATCGGCATTAAGATATAAAATGGATACATTGTCTTAAATCCTGCTGTTTATTAGCATCTGAAGATAGGAACAAAAGCATGGCAAAGTTTTGTTAAAAATATGGGGAGATCCAATATTGACGGTAGAAATCGGCATTTTAAAGGTTTTGGCCATAAAGTTTGAAATAATATAAATTTTACTAAATTTGTATTCGCTATAGCTGATTGGGCTTGATTAATATTTAAAATTAACTTATATCCATGAAACGTATCTTATTTTATAAAATTTTAGCGGTCAGTGTCTTTTTCCTAACATTCAATTCATGCAAAAAGGATAAACCTGATACCGAAACCCAATCGGCTGTGGATAATAGCATCTGTGAGGACGAATTCACTAAAATTATGCCTACAGTAAACAGTATGGGAATGAAAGAAGATAGTATCAAGGGGATGATGCTTGCAGCGTGTCCTACTATCACAGTATCTACAGGCGGCTGGCCACGGATACTTACTATTAATTATGGTACTGGTTGTAATGATAGTATTGATGGAAAAATCCGGAAAGGAAAGGTTATTTGTAAATTTTATAGCAAATGGAGCACAATAGGAAGCAAAGTAACTGTTACTTTAGAAAATTATTATGTTAATAACATCCGTTATACAGCGGATAGCGTTACTATTTCACGTGATGCGGCTTATACGTTTACCAATACCATTTATAACGGAAAATCTATAGGTTCGGGGTGGAGTTTAGAATGGTCGGCAACACGCACTACAACACAATTGGATGGCTATAATACAGCATTAAATCCTTATGATGATGTATTTCAGGTAACCGGTAATGCCAATGGCAAAAACCGAAATGGCTTAACTTATACTATCAATATAGCATCACCTATCGTTAAACGTTCAACCTGTGCATGGATAGAATCAGGGAAACTTGATCTGACACCAAGCGGGTATGCGACCCGAAGTGTTGATTTTGGTACCGGATCTTGTGATGACAAGGCCACAATTACAATTGGTGGTAACACATTTAATTTTCAAATGAAGTAAGAGAGGTTTAACACCCCAATTTGTGGATGTAAAACTTATTTATATATTTGCTTGATTTAATTTTTGGACTAAGCCTTATCGAATTAATAAGCGTTTTATGATGTTAGATATATATGATTTCTACGATAAAATGGAGCGTAATAATATTATGCTCTCTTTTAAAGGCGACATAACCTCCGAATTACTCACATCTATTCTGCAGATAATGGAGTCTAAGCTGGACAACCTGCAGGAGGAACCAAAGATTAAAAAGAAGGTTTATAATGTTTTGGTCGAATGTTTGCAAAACCTCTATCATCATATGGATGAGGTTGCACCTGATCAAAATGACAAAGCCCGCTCGGCTATTTTTATGATTGGGAAAATTAATAACCAGTACACTATTATCACCGGTAATTATATTAAAAAAGACGCTGTAGAAAGCTTAAAAAAACGTTTAGAAGACATCAACCTTCTTTCAAAAGAAGAATTAAAGGAATATTATAAAGCAACCTTAAACAATGGGCAAATGTCATTAAAAGGCGGAGGCGGATTAGGGATGATTGACATAGCACGTAAAACAGGAGAAAAATTAAATTTCAATTTTCTACCGGTGGACGATAAATTTTCATTTTTCAGTTTAAATATTAAAATATCTCAATAAAAAATAAAATAACGTATGGAAACAATTTCAATTGAAGGAACGCCAAAAACACCAACCATCACTTTTGACACAGGTAAGGGGTTTTTAGAAATTAAAGGACGCTCAATCCCGGAAAACTCTATCGAGTTTTATAAACCATTAGT
Organism: Bacteroidota bacterium; assembly: GCA_052389695.1. Classification (GTDB taxonomy): domain Bacteria; phylum Bacteroidota; class Bacteroidia; order 2-12-FULL-35-15; family 2-12-FULL-35-15; genus 2-12-FULL-35-15. The sequence continues at coordinate 42,160 of JBQTHQ010000073.1, forward strand.
GGATTGGCTGGAAAAATATGCCTCAAAACCACAACCGGCAACCAATGTAAATATCCAGCTGGAATATTTCAACACCAGCTCCTCTAAATGTATTTTGGATGTATTCAAAAAATTAGAGGCGATCAATAAAGGTGGTAGTCAGGTAACTATCAACTGGCATTATGAAGAAGATGATGAGGATATGCTTGAAGCAGGTGAAGATTACCAGGCAATTATTAACGTGCCGTTTAAAATGGTTCAGGTAGCTGAATAAGCTTTCTCATAAAACTTAAAAAGGGAACAAAAGCAATGCTTTTTGTTCCCTTTTTGTTTGCTTTACAAATTAAAGGAAAAACCTACATTCAAACCCAGTGAAAATGTTTTAGTCGGCTTATATGCGCTTTTCTCACCAAATACATTTTCATAATCCTTGCCCTTATCATCCTCACCTGTTATATCGGAAAACCCTTTGGTTATTTCGGGGGCTATACGTAAAAACAAGCGCTCAGTCATGGCAGCAGCAATACCTACTGAAGCTCTGAAAGACACATTGTAAAATTTATAAATATCCGTATATTCTTTATCATGAGACTGATTTTTATAATCATAGTACGGATTATTTTGCGAAATATCACTAAAATAAGGATTACCATAATAATATTTTCCCATATTTTCAATGCTTCCTTTTTTAGTATACTTTCCTCCAATTAAAAAACTATTCACAATACCCACATCAATAAAGCCATAATAAGTTTCAGAACTTCCCAATAATAAATGTAATGTGAGGGGTACATCTAAATATTTAAGATTAGAGGTGTATGCCATATCGGAGTTTATCCAGATATCATAGGTATTTCCATCCTTATCTATTTGATTAGCTTTTTCAAATAATCCTTTCTGATAAACTATTTCTTTATAGCTGGAGTAACCCAAACCAATACCCAAATCCGAACCTGTCTTTAAAATATCGATTATAAGAAAATTGAAAATTAAGGCCTGGTTGTTTATCTACCACTTTATATTCATCTTTATCTATGTTGGTATTTATCAGTTTACTCATAGACGGACCAGCAGTAACAATGAGTTCTTTTTCTTTAGTCAGTGATTGTGCTAATAAAAATTGAGTACTAAGCAAAATTGTTAAGTATGTAAGACTTATTTTCATTGAATTTTTTTTTGATTATCCGCCAAAGGTATTCTTTTTCATCTACCTTATACTAATTTATTTTTTTAGAGCAAATTTGCTACATTCAGCATTATTAAAACAAAAAAGCGAAGAGAAAACCCTTCGCTTTTTCAATTTGTATACTTATTTTTTATCTTCCCTTTCTTCCCAGCTTACTGAATATAGCTTCCAGCAAATTGATAAAATGTTTTAACACATCAAAATAAAGGGTAATGGCCAGTATTAATGACATTATCCAGATGACAGTAAGATTTACCCAAAATGTATCATAATACTTATCCAATATTCTTTTCCGTGGAGCGAAAAAATGAGCTCGTCCAAAGTTAGAATCAACCGGATCTAAATAAATGGGGTCAATTTTTTGTATATAGGCTCCATCCAAATCCAATATCCGATAAGGTGTATTGCGGTTCACAACCAAGTCATGTAAACTCTCATTTTCATATTCATCCTTTGCTTTTAAAAATTTCACGCGCGACAAGCTGTCTTTATTCATTTCACTGATCACCTTATCTTTCAGATCACTTGCATATTTATAATTTTTCAGATAGCCTGCCTTTAATGTCCCAAGGAATTCACGAATTTGATTGGCAACTGTTGGGTTAAAAGACGCAATATTCAAGCAATCTAGACCGCCACATTTTAATTTTTGATTGCCGGGAACTCTCAATTCCTTCTTAATTTCATTTCCTATCATTTTTAAAGCATCAATTACCTCCTGGCGATTTTCAGGATTCTTGTAATTATTTTCAGCATTGTCAATCTTTTTTAAGATTTCGGTTAACCAGTAATCCTTTTTATAAGTAGCAATGCTTAAGGCTTTATCATATTTGTATGTTTTTTTTGTTACTTCATTTTCTTTAAACTGTTTAACAGCAAGCGCTTCAAATGCCCAGCGTGATGCCATCATATCTCCCACTACAGGAACTACTTTTTGAGAGGTAATGATCGGATTTAATTTATCAAATTTCACCATTACACCGCTGAATAATAATTGCGGAATGATGAGGATTGGAATTAGAATATAAATGGTTACTGCTGAATTAAAACTAGCTGAAATGTTTAATCCAAGCATGTTCGCGAAGCAAAATGTAGTGAATAACAGAAGCCAGTAAGGACCCATCATACCTTTTATTTCGAGTACATAATTACCAACCGCAACAAATAAAATCGCCTGAATTGCGGACAAGGTAAACATGATCGTGATTTTCGACCAGATATAACTGCCTTTACTTAAATTCAGAAATGATTCGCGTTTTTGAATTTTCCGGTCACGTATGATTTCTTCAGCACTTACTGTAAGACCTATGAACAGGGCAACAACCACTGCCATAAACATGTAAATGATAATGTTCTCATTTTCACGAAAAGTGTATCCTACCTTATTGGATAAATCTAAATTTATAAATTTTATAAAGTAAGCCAATATAAATGCCAGCACCGGAGCTTCTAATAAATTTATAAAAAGGTATTGTTTATTGGTTAGTTTTGATAATACATCACGTGTAAGAAATACCTTAAACTGTTTAAATTTATTAGGCACTTTAAATGTGCTTTCCGGTATTTCACTCACCACATCTACATCGGGAATTTTTTTCTCTATCTTTTCTTTATATTGAACATTCCATTCTGAAGGAGAAACCTTGCGGTTATGTGTAATATTACCATATTCGTCCAATACTTTAGACTCAATAATATTAAATACCTGCTCAGGGTTTACATTACCGCATTCAATACATTCACTTTCATTACTGTTAACGTGGTTTACAACTGTTTTAAAATAAATGACCGAATCAACAGGATTTCCATAATAGATCGGGTAACCACCCACATCCAATATCATCAGCTTATCAAACATTTTAAAAATATCGGATGAAGGCTGGTGAATTACAACGAACACCAATTTGCCTTTTAACGCAAGCTCTTTGAGCAAATCCATGATATTCTCTGAATCGCGGGAGGACAGACCTGAGGTAGGTTCATCCACAAACAAGACCAATGGCTCACGGATCAATTCAAGGGCTATGTTCAAACGTTTACGTTGTCCGCCGGAAATGGTTTTTTCCAAAGGGCTTCCAACTTTGAGGTCGCGAGTTTCAATTAAACCGATATCGGTTAGCACCTCTACCACCAGGTCAGAAATTTCCTTATCGGATTTATTGCCAAAACAAAGTTTAGCATTATAAAAAAGATTTTGAAATACGGTTAATTCCTCTATCAATAAATCATCTTGAGAGACATGCCCGATCACACCTTCAATTTTATCCTGTTCGGTATGAATGTTAATTCCATTGATCTTTACTGATCCGCCGCTGGGGATTTCATTGCTGTTCAATACATTCAGTAAAGTTGATTTGCCGGCCCCTGAACCTCCCATGATACCAATGAGCTTACCCGAATCTTCGCTGAAATTGATGTCACGCAACCCTAGCTTGCCGCCTTTAAATTTGTATTCAAGATTTTGTACTACAAATGACACTTTCGCTTTGGAAGTATCACTCATAAAAGCACTTAAAATATCACTATAATAAACCGGTTTAACTTTTGAACTCCGTAAGGAAGATCCGGGGGTTAAAATAAATACTTTTCCTTGCGTTAAAATCTGGCCGTTTAAGTATAGATCACTCTTTCCAAAATAAAGCAAGGCATACATATTTACGCTTGGGATCCATAATACACGAGTTTGTCCGGTAACGCCTTCCGCAAAAATATGTTTGGCTTCTTTATAATTATGAGAAGTATTATTATCAATCACCAAAATTTTGGAAGAGTCGGGAACGCTATCCGCATTAGCGCGTATAAATTGCATCGCGCTCTTAAACTCTTCATCTTCAATGTTAAATGTTTCGGCAACTGTTGTTACAAACTCTAATTCCTGTTCCGCAATTTCGGTATTGGAATTAATAAACTCGATCAAACGAAGTAACACAACCACTTTTTGTACCTGTGTTAATTCCGCATTTATTTGGGTACATATTTTTAAAACCTTAACGGAGTTAAGTGAAGTACGTTTGGCTGTTCCGTCTTTCTTTTTTGTTACCTGGTGATGAGCTTCTAAGAATTCATCAAATATCGCTAGATATTGATCAACCAGCTCCTGGTTTAATTGTTGCTTTAAAAACGATTGTACGATCAATCGCCCATTATCGTTAATGCCATCAACCCTTGCAATAATTGCAAACATTTGCATCAGGGCCTTTAATATCCGTTCACTCATTTCTTAAAAAAATTAAATCTTTTATCTATTTGAAAACAGGATTACAAACAAGTTTTTAGAAAAAAAAGACATTAATACCGCAGTAATAATGCCTTTTTCAAAAAATTATTAATGTATATTATTTCTGTTGTTTAAATCCTATCAATACAACCGCTCTGCCGGAACCTTGTGCCCCTCCATCCAATTTTGCTTCAATGATACAATCCAGAGTACTATTAATTTTAAAATCCCAATAGGGAGCATTTTTAAATTCACTGTTAGTAAACAATAAGTTCCGCTCAGTATCATACACTGAAAAAACAAGATTCCCATCAGCTAAACCACTGCAGGCTGCAATGCGATATAATGTTCCACCATAAAGAGTAGAATGGAATTCAGCTGTTTCATCTACATTCATTAATAAGGCACGATATTGCTGCCCATCAGATATATAACTGTTTTCAAGATGTCTGGCACAAGCGCTGGCAACTGTATCTCCAATTTGTGCAGAAGCAGTGCTTACTATTATAAATCCACCAACTATTAACACTAATTTTAAAATTCCTTTTTTCATCTGGTTTTATATTTTGAAGATTAAATGCTGTTAGCCAACTATCTGGCCCCTGATTGATTTAATCTTTTGTGTAATTGACTCAATTTGCTCAGGTGAAATCTTTACCTCTGTTTTGCTGTTAACTGTTGTCATTTTTTTATCAGCATCCGTGGTTGGTTTTTCATAAGTATATTTAAACTCCACACCGTCAAATACGGTTGAAAGATCATTTAAATTATCAATAAATTCAGTGTACTCAGGCTGACTATAATATTGAGTTAGTAATTTGATCAAACTTTGTAAAGATGACTTTTGTTCCGCTATCCTGCGTTTCACATCTTCATTGGGTTTTATTTTATAGACATTGGTAGCGAAATACAAACTTTCGATCCAGCCACCGGCAAGCACCAACCCACTAACGTCACTACGATCATTATTCTTCAGATAAGCGTCACTTGAGCGGTAGGCAACCCCCACCAATACCAACATCGAATCTTTATTTCCCAAATTCTTCTGAAAACGTTCTAAGGTTTGGGTATCAAATGCTCCGGAAACACCTAATTCATCAGCTAATTTTTTAGCGGAATTAAGATACCCGATAGCATCTTGTGTTTGGTCGTAAATGGTAACATATCCCAGGTCAGCACCATAAATGCCTAAATTCAATGCTTTGGAAAAGTTGGTAGAGTATTGTGATGATTTATTAGATGCATTCAACACATCTTTGCTATATGCCGCACCGCTATTTTTAATCAAAAAAGCAGTTTGAATAGGAGAAGGGATACTGAAAATTTCACCATTTATATTTATAATAGCACTTTGTGTACTATCAACCGGAGGCAGATCATCGGAATCCTTTGTCCCATCGCCCCCACAACCTGCAGCTAATAATGCAGCAATTGACAATAAGGGTAGTGCTTTTCTAAATTTTATTCGTTTTAATCTCATTTCAACTTATGTTTTTTATGATGTTAAATTTATTAATTCCGTTATCCTAAGAACTAAAAGAATGTCCAAAAATAATACTTTATCCAATAAATCAAACAATTCATGAGTGTTTTTTTGTATTTTTTATAACCCTAAGGGATCCAAGGTGTTGAAGTGTTTTAAATAACCAATAAAAGCAAGGATTTTAGCTTATTTATATTTCAACAAACGAACAACAGATTTAGCACTTATTATGCCGGTAATAAACGCCCATAACCCGCAGGAGAATACCATGCATGTAAAGTTTATGAGCCAGTTAAAAGGCAGCATTTTGGAGCCGTAATTAATAGCAACAACGCCTATAGCAAACATTATAAAGATATTAATCAGTCTATAATTGACTTTAAATTTAAAAATTCGCTGTGTTATGACCACATATAAAATAGCAGTTAAAAATTGTGTACTCATGCTGGATATAGCTGAACCAAATGCATTGTATTTTGGAATAAGAATATAATTGACGATCAGGTTAAGCAGCATTCCCGAAGCTGCAACATAATTCATCTGCCGCAGGTTTCCATTGGAAGTCAACAGTGTTCCAAAAATATATGTACTGGAAACAGCGATAAAAGTTAACATTAACAAGCCAAATATCCGGGAGGATTCCCTTAAATGTACTGCATATACTTCTGCTGATTCATTAATATTAGGATATAACATTCCGATCAACTCTGTATTATAAAATAGAGATCCCACTCCTACTACAATGGCAGGGGCAATAAGCAATGTGCTGATCAATTTTACCAGCGGCTCCACTGATTCTTTATACTTTAACATGCGTGAAAACACAGGCATCAGCACCCCTGCCACTAAAAAACCAATCATATTGGCAGCATCCAGTATACGGAATCCCTGGGCATAGATCCCTGCCTGAACATCCCCATCAGAGAGCATACGCTCTATCATAACAGAATCAATCCGGTTCGAAAAAGACATTAATAATATTAAAACGGCATAAGGAAGGCTCTTTTTCAAGATCATCAGTGAAAATGGCCAGTTCCAGCTTAATTTAAATGCATGGGTTTTGTTAAGGATAATTAAAAAAGCTGTTATTGCAGATAAAGAATAAGCAATGGTTTGCGCATATACAAAATACATAATGCCATTTTCGGTATAAAGTATTCCCGAGTTAAGCATGATCACGCCTAAAATGATCAATATAGACCGGTCCAAAATAGAAATAAACCCATCTGTTTTAAATAAATGCAATCCTGCCAAACTCGAACGCAGGTAATTAATAAAAAATAATAAAAACATATTAAAGCCTTGTATCAACAATAGTTTCATTAAACGGGTATCATACCCTATCATCAGTCCGACAATTACAACGGTAATAATATATACTATCGCAAGTGCTATTTTTAAAGTAAATAAACTCGAAAAGTGTTTGGTAAGTAAATGATTATTTTGGGCTATGTTTTTATTGTTGAAACTGGTGATACCAAAATCCAGTAAAATAGTCAAGAGAAAAGAAAAATTGAAAATGGCAAAGTAAACACCATATTCAGCATTTCCAACCTGTTCCTGAACAGCTTTTTCAATACCAAAAACATAAAATGGTTTGATCAATAAATTCAAAAATAAAATTAAACCAAGATTGGTCAGAAATTTCTTTTGCATGGGGTAAAAATAAGGAAATTAAGACACGCGGGGTAAATTACCTTGGATACTCTACACGAACGTGATAGATGTTCATGATCTTTTTCTTAAATATTTTTTTCAGGATATTGATGTCTTTGAAGGTAATATCTGCATTTACAAATTGATTCTGTTCAATTTGCGTATTGATGATCCTTTCTACTAAATTACCAATGCTTTCCACATCATATTTTTTCAAACTGCGTGATGCGGCTTCTACCGAATCAGCCATCATGAGAACTGCTGTTTCTTTTGAAAAAGGAATAGGTCCCGGATAATGGAACTTGGCCTCATCAATTTTTTCTTCCGGGAAAGCATTTTGGAATGAGCGGTAAAAATAAGCGGTGATAGATGTTCCATGATGCGTACGAATAAAATCAATAATTTGTTCCGGTAAATTATGCGCTTTCGCGATCTCAATTCCTTTAATTACATGACTGATGATGATAGAAGCGCTTTCATCAAAGCTCATCCCTTCATGGGGATTCATTCCATTTGCCTGGTTCTCAGTAAAAAACATCGGCATCTCCATTTTACCGATATCGTGGTACAAAGCTCCAGTCCGTACTAATAAGGCATTTCCACCGATCGCATAAATCGCTTCTTCAGCAATATTGGCCACCTGCAATGAATGCTGAAATGTTCCAGGGGCACGTGAGGCAAGTTCACGTAATAATTTCCCATTGGTATCAGACAATTCGAGTAAGGATACATCGGAGGTAAATCCGAATAATTTTTCAAATATAAAGATCAAAGGATAGGAGAACAGGGTAAGCATTGCGCTTACTCCAAACCAGGCAAAGTCAAACCCGGTAATAATATCCATGCCACCTTCCTGAATGATTGTAATGCCAATGTATGCAACACTATATGTTAAAAAAATAAGGATCGCAGAAAGAAATATCTGGGATCGATTACGCATATTTACAATACTGAAGATAGCAACCATCCCTCCCAGTAACTGAACAAAAGCGAACTCAAAACGATTGGGCGCCAAAAATGAAATAATAAGCACTGTTACCAGGTGTACGAACAAAGCAACCCTTGTATCGTAAAACGCACGGATAATAATTGGCAGTACACAAAATGGCAATATATAAATACTAAATAGTTGTGAATTTACAGCGCTGCGTGCCATCAATACCTCCAGGATAATCAAAATGAGAATAAATGTGATCTTTGCATTGTCCAGGAAAATGTCATTCCTGAAAAACATAAGAAAAGCGATCAGTACAGATAAACACATGGACACAATTAATAATTGTCCCAATAAAATAAAAAGGTAGCTGCCTGTTCCGCCTGATTGTTCTTCATATTCTGATTTTAATGATTCCAGTACCTGGAATTTTTTGGCATCTACAATTTCACCTTTAGAAATAATACTTTGATCCTTTAAAATAATATCACGGGAGGGAGAAATGTCATCAATGGTTTGTTGAAGTACCTTATCGCTTGTGCTTTTATCATAAAAAATAGTATGCGCAATACCATTTTCCAATAATGGCAAAATGAATTTTGTATCCACATCACTTTCATTTTTCTGAAGCTGCTGCTGCAGATAACTATAGGCAGATTGTATGGTAAAAAAGTCTCCCAGGTCATGCTCTTCAGCCACATTATTGTACAATACATATATGGAATAATCAGATGGCTTATTCTCTATAATATCACCCGGCTCAATGATCCCTTTACTGTATAATGAGTCGAGGATTTTATTGGCAACGGCAAATGTTTTTTCTTTTACTTTTCCTGCCTTGCCGGCAGGCAGGTTATTTTTGGCATCAGTTTTATTTTCCCATCTTTTCTCAAAATCCAATATAAATTCTTCTTTTTTTGCTGCAACAATTGTATTATCTGACTTAAAATAGGGCTTGAAATTTTTTACCACATCCGTTTTCTCAGCGGCCAGTTCTTCATTTGATTTTTTAATGGCAAAATCAAATGGCGCTATCAGATCTTCATGATACCAAGGTTTTCCCTTCAGGTTTTGGAATTCATATTTGAATTTCCCCTGCTTTGGAAAAACATATACAATAGTAACAATGGCAATAAGAAATAATATGCCTTTATAAATTTCGGGATGGCTATGGCGAATAAATGAAATGAGTTTTTTCATTATGGATAATTAGTTGTACGAAATTAAACCAAATTATGCAACTGAAACACACCGATTGCATAAACGATTAACAAAACAGAGGTTGAAAAATTAATCTGTAATGAATTTCGAAAATTCCATACCCTTAAGTTTAAGTATATTTGCAGGTATTATACTATACAAAATATGTTTGTGCGTTTAATTGAGCAGTTGAAAATACGTTTGCAACAGCCCTTGCCCGGAGAAGGAACTCAGTTTTTGATGGCTCCCATCACCCGGCAAAAAATTACGCCTGCGCTTATTGAGCAGCATTCGCCTATAAAAAGCGCTGTATTGATCTTATTGTTTCCTTCAAAAAAAAGTATTCATACTATACTTATTCAGCGAACAGAATATGCAGGTGTACATAGCGCCCAAATTGCTTTTCCGGGTGGGAGGTTGGATGACAGCGATATTGATTTAAAACAAACTGCTTTACGTGAAACTTTTGAAGAGATCGGGGTTAAGGCTGAGCAAGTAACTGTTGTAGGGAAGCTCACAGATATTTATATCACACCCAGTAATTATTTAGTGTCGCCCTTTGTTGGTTATATAAATACAATACCTGATTTTGTTATTGATACGCATGAAGTTCAAAAAATCATTACAACAGATCTATTTAATTTGAATAATGCGATGATCCGGTCAGAGAAAATGATCACTCACAGTGGCGGTAATCAAGTAAAAACCCCCTATTATGAAATAGAGGGTTTTACCGTATGGGGTGCTACTGCTATGATGATCAGCGAATTAAATGTGATAGTAGAAGAATCGAAAATTATTTCTTTGTAAAATCCGTCATCACATTATCAAAACATAAATAATAATTTCCTTTTGAAAGGTTCGTAATGTTCAGATTATTTCCGTAGCCTTTTTTAATGACGTTTCCATAGGCATCGAATACTTCATACATAGTTTCTCCGGAGAATACAATATCACTGGTGCTTTTTGATATTGTATATGTTGGTAATCCGACAGTTGCAATAAATGTTACATTGTTGGATGCTTTAGAAATTCCACCATATCCAACCTGTTTTATCCTGAATTTATTTTCTCCCGAGTGTGCGGTTGTTTGAAATGAATAAGAATTGGCATCCATCTTCCCTGTGCCTTGTACCTCACCAACAGGGATCCATTTGTTCCAACGGAATTGCTCAACAATATAAGGCAATGAACCCATTTCATTTTTTGTTGTCCAGTTCAACAATCCTGTTTTATCAATATTGATAGTGATCACTTCAAAAGTTGCTTTTGATTTTAAGGCTTCGGGGTTTAAAACTTTGGGACTGCAATCATCTTTATGCTTGATCTCAACAATCACAGGGGTTCCAGGTTTAATTTGAAAAGAATTAAAGTCGATCTCAAATGCACTTGAATTTACTTCATCTGTTGATGTTTGTCCATTAACAGTTACTTCATACGTACAAAAACCAACGCCATTACCGGCATAACCGTTTTGAACATATAAATTTTTATCCTGGTATTTGCCTTCCACTACTAGAATACCAGCTGTTGCACTATTAAATAGAGTGCAAACAATAATCGATAAAACAAATATTTTTTTCATTTCTGCTTGAAAAATTTTAAATTCATCTACAAATATACATAATTAATCGAAAAGCTTCCAAATTTATTTCAAAATTTAACATAAATAATACAACGGTGATATATCAAGGCTCTTAAAATAGTATATGCTTTAATTTAACGATACCATAAAGGGCAAAAAATACAAAGAGAATAAAGAGCAATACTTTATAGCTTCCCTTAAAAAGAGTACTATTTTTTTGTTTATCGTTACGATATGCCCAGGCAATCGCGATCACAAATCCCACAAAAAAAAGTACTGCAAAAATAATTTGTCCTTTTGAAAACATGAATGATCTTTAAATGTACAAAAAATATATTTTTAATCTCCATATCGAAAGTAATAGATTTCACTTTTGATTTAAAAAGCATACCCTAATAACAAAGAAGTTGATACTTTTGGATAAAAGGTATGAGCATTCTTTTCTTTATTTTCCTTTGAATACTGATTAACTCCAACAGAAAACAGCCACTGACAAATAAAGTTTTTATTAATACGGTAAATTACCCCATTATTAAACCGGTACCCATAATATCTTTCTTCGTGAATTATTTGTTTCAAATAATTTGTTTTTCGACCATATGAGTCAACTGTTTCAATCGTAATTAATTCAGCATCGTAAGCTGTTCCCAGATCAAAAGCAAATGAATAAAAATAGGTACTTTTTTTATGTGCGTATGGAAATACCTTATAATCAATATTAAAATATAATTTTCTATAATACCCCCCCGATAAAATTGTTGATTCCAATCTTTTGTACGTTTTCTCATCATACTCATCAGAAAATCCTGTATTGATAAAAACCCCAATGCCGCTTTTTCTATTCTTAAATATATGATCAATATTCAGTTGAAAATGTTTATTCAGAAATTGAAATGCATCCACACTAATAATTGTTCTTGTAAATTCCTTTTCTTTTATAATATCAAAAGCAGGGTCCTTTACACAATTTATATAGCCTTGTTGCTCCATATCTATGCAACCGTTTTTTAAAACGAATCCTAACACATCACTTCTAGAAACGGAAAATGTTGGCCCCAAGGTATCACGTGGATTTTTGTATTTTACATATTGATCTGATATCTCAATAATTTTTGCTGCCTGTTTACTTCCATTTATAAACTTAATAGTATCATATCGCACTTTTGCTACTGCTTTAATAGTATCAGATTGTGCGAATACATTATTACACAAAAACACCAAAATAATAGCCACTACAATGTTCTGTAATTTCAATTTCAGTAAGTATTTCATTGTAATATATACTTTTTAAAAACCTTCATCACAAAAGAGTTAGTCGTAAAAATACAACATTAATTTTCTACCGAAAGAAATAATACCGATTAGTTTGAAGTTATACATTAAATATTGAATTTTTCAATACTAGCATAAACACAGATTCGTATATTCGTAAACTCGTAATTAGTACTATGTTCAAATTCAAAATAATTTTACTTATTGCATTAATTTGTGCTTCTGGCAATGCTAATGCCGGCAAAATAACAAAGGCATATGAGGCGCTAAACATTTATAATTATTTCGAAGCCAAACGCTTATTTGAGAAATCTTTAAAAAGCGAACCTTCCGCTGCAGCTTATGGTTTGAGCATTATTTATTATCGCAGTGATAATCCCTTCTCCAACATAGACAGTTCATACAAATACATTATCAAATCCGACAATGCATTTCATTCACTAAATGAAAAAAAAAGACTCTTTTATTCGAAACTTAAGGTGTCACAAGTTACTATTGATTCTCTAAAAGGCCGGGTGCATCAAAAGGCATTTGAATTATATAAAAGTTCTAACAGTATTATCGTATTAAATAAATTTATAGATAACTATATCACCGCTCCAGAATGTTTTGAGGCGATCGAACTAAGGAATCAGCTTGCCTTTGAGGAAACAAAAAAAACTGATACCTATGAGGCCTACCAACAATTTATTGATACGTACCCATTGGCAAAAGAAGTAAACGAGGCACAGGAACGCTATTCTTCTACTCTTTTTAAATCCTCCACAAAAAACAATACCATAGAAGAATTTGAAAAATTTATTATCAAAGAACCTAAAAGTTCATTTATAAATGAGGCGGAAAACTCTATTTATACATTGTCTACACCCAACGGAACTATTGCCGAATATCATCATTTTATAAAAAAATATCCGAACAATCATAATGTGGAAACTGCATGGCATAATATTTACACCATCTATACAACCGACTATACCACAGCAACGCTTCTGAAATTTAAAAAAGAACTTAAAGATTATCCTTTCCCCGATATTCTTAACCAGGATATTGCATTGTCAAAAAAACAATTGTTGGCTGTTCGTGAAAATGAGAAATGGGGGTTTGCCGATAACACCGGATACATTGCTATTCCTTGCATTTATGAATGGGTTGAAGATTTTTCAGAAGGGCTTGCAGAATGTGGTGTAAATGGCAAATCAGGTTTTATCAATAAAGCAGGCAAACTGGTAATTCCTTTTAACTATGAGGAAGTGGAATCATTTAAATCTGGGCTGTCCATTGTTAAACAAAATAACAAATATGGCATCATCAATAAAACAGGAAAATTGATATGTCCTTTTGACTATGAAGAAATTTCAGAATTTTCAGAAGGGTTTGCAACTGTTGCCAAGGATGGAAAGTATGGATATGTGAATGAAACCGGCAACCTGGTAATTGCTGTTAATTATACTAAGGCGGGTGATTTTTCTGAAGGGTTTGCATCCGTTGAATTTGGAGGACTAAGCGGTTTTATTAATACTTCAGGAAACCTTGCCATTGCCTGCAAATATGACTGGGTAGACAACTTTAAAAACGGGCTTGCAAAGGTAAAATCATTAAAAAAATTAGGGATCATTAATAAAAAAGGTGAGCTGATATTACCTTGCGAATACGACCTATTAGGAGATTTTTCTGAAAATGTAATCATGGTAGTTAAGGAAAACAAATATGGTTTTGCAGATACGAGTGGGACAGTAATTATTCCCATGGAATATGATTATAGTGGAAAGCCATTACAATTTAAAAACGGTTATACAGTTGCCGAAAAAAATAAAAAACAGGGTTTGATCGATAAAACAGGTAAATACATTACTCCAAAAGATTTTGACAGAATAGAACCATTCAGCGAAGGCATGGCTGCCGTACAACGTAAAGACAAGTGGGGATTCATTGATGCGAAAATGAAATTACAAATACCATATACATATCAAACAGTTGCCGATTTTAATGAATGTGTTTCCAAAGTAACTAAAAATGATATGATTGGTTTCATCAATCGAAGTGGAAAAACAATTATTGATTTTACGTTTGAAGAGGCAGACACATTCATTAACGGCTTATGCCCGGTAATGGATGAAGAAGAAAAAATGGGAGTGATAGACCTCTCAGGGAACTTTGTAATTCCATGTGAAATGGATGAGATCACACACGATACTACTGTTTTGAAATTTGAAAAAAATAAAAAGATCGCTTATTTTAATGCGCTGACCAAATCTTATATCTGGAAGGAAGAAGGATTTTAGATCTTGATTTTTTGTCCTAATCTTAAAGTACTTGTAGGTTTTATCTTGTTTTTCTGGCACAATGCTTTCGTAGTGGTTCTATATCTGCGAGCAATACCTGATAATGTATCGCCTTTTTTTACAACATGAACTCTACCTCTGGCTGCGGCTTTTTTAGCTTCAGCAATGTAATTGAAGGTTTTTTTACTTAAATTGAACGTGTCTGACACAAGCCGGTTCTCCTTGAATGAAATAATTTCATTTGGATTGATGGGTTGTCCCAGATAACGAACCTCAAAATGCAAATGACTGCCACGCGAACGGCCGGTATTTCCACCCAAGCCTATTATATCTCCGGCAAAAATCTCCTGCCCTATTCCTACATTCATTTTCGACAAATGCGCGTAATAAGTTTCCAGTCCATTGCTGTGGCGTATCACAACCACGTTCCCATAACTTTTACTTTTTTTGGCGATACGTACTTTTCCATCAAATGCGGCTCGAACATCATCTCCTGTTTCCAGGTCAATGTCCACACCAAAATGATAGCGTCTTCTGCGAGGACCAAAATTGGATGTTACATTACCTGTAAACGGATGTACGTATCCACAACTATTTTTATCACATAACTCCATTCGTTTCATACTGTCTTTTAATGTTTCAATATTAAATTTTAGTGAATGAATATTGGTAGTATCCCAACCTGAATAAAGATCATAAGCAGGATAAGAAATCAATGAATCATCATAGTCCATCATTTCTTCTTCATCTATCCCAAAAGGAATTGTATCGGTAATATTGGTTTCTTTTAATGAAACTTTATTAGTATCGCCCACACTTGCACCCGCCACATAGAATAGTAAAAACAAGAAAAGGGTAGAAACTATTTTTTTCATGCGTATAAAAAAGAAAAATGTTGCTATCCGAATTCATTGTTGAATGCAGATTTACAAATATGTGCATTTTTTATAAAAATGCAAGAGTTAAAGAATGTTAATACCGGAAATTATCTTCACAATAGAATGTTAATATGTTTCACAAAATTTATCTTTGTAAAAACATATTCATATGAAAACAGCAGAAATAGTAACAGGAAAAGGAACCATGAAAATTGAATTCTACGAACAGGATGCACCGGGTACCGTAAAAAACTTTTGTGATTTAGCCAATAAAGGGTTTTATAACGGATTATCCTTTCACCGTGTGATACCGGGATTTGTATTACAAGGCGGTTGTCCGCATGGTACAGGTACAGGCGGGCCCGGTTATAAAATCAAATGTGAATTAGATGGAGATAACCAGCTCCATGATAAAGGAGTGCTTTCTATGGCCCATGCAGGCCGTGATACAGGTGGTTCACAATTTTTTATTGTAATGAGCCGTGCACAAACTGCCCATTTGGATAGAAAACATACTTGTTTTGGAAAAGTTGTAGAGGGTTTACCGGTAATTGATCAAATACATCAGGGTGATAAAATTGAAAAAATCATTATCCATAATTGAAAATAATGTCCGTTAATCGTTATTTTTTTACCACTCGTGTAATTTAATATGTAATAATGCAAATACATGCATATGTTTGCTTCGAAATCAAACTTAAAGAAGTTAAACGTGCTTGAGTTTTTTCAAAAAGGGAATGGTAGTAGCAGCCATTCCCTTACTTTTTAATAAGACTTGGTTTTTATGAGTTTGCATAAGTGAACGAAATAAAAACCTTAGTCGACGCCAAAGGCGGGATATCAATACTAAATCTAATGAACAAAAAAGGGCTTTATTGGATCTGTCAGTTGGGAGGCTGGTTATTTTTTGTTTTGCTTCAGAGTTTATTCTTTAAATTAAGTAATGCGTTTAATACCAATGTTGCTATCAGCCAGTTCATTCTTTTCATTTTTGGTATTGCAATTTCACATCTTTACCGTGATGTGATCATCAAATTAAACTGGTTAAAGCTCACCGCCTTACAACTGATTCCACGTGTAATTATTGCCACCATTTTATTTGCCACTTTGCTCGAATATTCACAATATGGTGTGGAGCTGCTTTTAAATATCTCAGGAAATAAACACATCGACACAGTAAATGTGGTAACCAATATTTTAAATCTTGCATTTTTATTTTTCTTCTGGTCCCTGATCTATTTCCTTTTTCATTATATCGAAAATTATAAAAAAGCTGAAATCGCGAATCTAAAATGGGAAGCTTCTATCAATGAAATTGAATTGAATAAATTAAAATCACAGCTCAATCCCCATTTTATGTTCAATGCTATGAACAGTATCAGGGCCCTGGTGGATGAAAATCCGGGTAAATCAAAAGATGCCATCACGCAGCTTTCCAATATTTTGCGGACTACCTTGCAAATGGGGAAAAATAAAGTGATTGATTTTGATGAAGAATTAAAAGTAGTAGCTGATTATTTGGCATTGGAATCCGTTCGTTATGAAGAGCGATTAAAAACATCAATGCAAATAGATTCGCAAAGTAAAAATTTTCAGGTGCCTCCCCTGATGATCCAAACGCTGGTTGAAAATGGAATTAAACATGGAATCTCAAAATTAACGCAAGGAGGCATATTGGAAATTAAAACTACTGTTGAAAAGGATCTTTTAAAAATTTATATTCGCAATAGCGGTCAATTAAAAGACACGCAGAGTGATAGCGGATTTGGAATAAAAAACACTTTGCAGCGTTTGCAGTTATTATATGGAAAAGCAGCGTCATTAAAAATCAGCAACCAGGATGGAACAACCGTTCTAACTGAATTAATAATTCCTAAAAATGTAATTCTATGAAAGCAATAATTATTGATGATGAGCGCTTAGCACGCGAAGAGATAAAAAAATTATTATCTGCTTATCCTGAAATTCATGTTGTTGGTGAAGCGGCTAATGCTGACACCGCCATTGAAGCCATTAAACAATTAAAACCGGATGTATTATTTTTGGATATACAAATGCCTGGCAAAAGCGGATTTGATCTGCTGGAAGAGATCAGCGGTGTTCCTGATATTGTATTTGTTACCGCTTATGATGAGTATGCAATCCGTGCCTTTGAAGTAAACGCATTGGATTACTTATTAAAACCAGTACAAGCCACCCGTTTGGCAGAAACTGTAAAAAAAATTCTGAATAAAGACAGTTCGGAAAAACAAGAAATAAAAGAACAAACCCAGGCATTAAATGATAATGACCAGGTATTTGTAAAGGATGGAGAAAAATGCTGGTTTGTAAAATTAAGCGATATCCGTTTATTTGAATCGGAAGGAAATTACGTGCGCGTACATTTTGAAAAAAACCGGCCTTTAATTTTGCGTTCATTGAATAATTTAGATGAGCGGCTTAACAATCGTACATTTTTTAGAGCCAGCCGTAAACACATCATTAATTTAAAATGGGTAGAAGGAATTGAGAATTGGTTCAATGGGGGATTAATGGTAAAATTAAAAGGAGGCGAACAAATAGAAATTTCCCGCAGGCAGGCTGCTAAGCTAAAGGATATGATGAGTTTGTAAGGGTGTGCGACAAATTTTATTTTGATGCTTTTTCTTTGTGTTACTTTCTGTCTTCGCGCCTTAGTGGCTATATTTTTTTGCCACCAAGACACCAAATCACTAAGATTCACTAAGGGAAATTTGTCGTACACCGTTTGTAAAAGGGAACATTATTTGCTTGTTAATTTTACTAATTTTACTGAAGTTTAAAAAACAACCATGAAAACCTATTCGTTTCTTTCTATCATCACACTTGGGATAACTGTTATTTCCTGCACCAATTCTAATATAGCTACTACAGGAGAGAAAACTGATTCTACCATAATCGTAAAAAAAGATAGTATAATTCCTATACCTAACACATTAACGCAAAAAACAGGAACTATCTCTCCTCAAACAACATTCACTACTACTTCAAAAAACAATCCTGAACCAACCAGAACCATTCAACCTGAACCGCCCTGCACCATGCCGCTTGTTCCGCGTTTTCCTGAAGGAGATCAGGCCATGCGTGATTTTATAGAAGAGCGCATGCAATATCCTGAAGCTGCCAGAAAAGCGAATATAAGCGGTACCGTATTGATCGGAGTGCGGGTAAAAATAACCGGTGAGTTAACAGATATTAAAGTATTAAAAGGGATTGGTTATGGCTGTGATGAAGAAGCCGTGCGAATTGTAAAATTGATGCCAAAATGGGTTCCGGGAAAATCAGGTAATAAATCTGTGGAAGCAGATACTCAGATTCCTGTAGACTTTAAAATGATAAAGTAATTAGGGTGTACGACAAAAATCCCTTTGTGAACCTTTGTGCCTTTGAGACTTAGTGGCAAAAGATATGGCCACAAAGGCGCGAAGACAGAAAGTAACACAAAGAAAAAATTAAAAAGGAAAAATTATCGCACACCCAGTTATTACAACTCCTTCGCTTTATTCCAATATACATCCATTTCCGCAAGGGTCATATCACTTAATTGTTTACCGGCTTTTGTTGCTTCGCTTTCCAGGTATTGAAATCGTTTTATGAATTTTTTATTTGTTTTTTCCAATGCGTCTTCGGGATTAATATCCACAAAACGGGCATAGTTAATAAGTGAAAATAAAACATCCCCGAACTCTCCTTCTACTTTTTCTTTGGGGGCATTTTTATCTATTTCATGTTTTAATTCTTTTATTTCCTCCTGCACTTTTTCCCAAACCTGCCCGGGTTTTTCCCAATCGAAACCCACTGCACGGGCCTTTTCCTGAATTCGGGATGCTTTTACCAATGAGGGCAGTGATACAGGAACCCCTGACAGAACTGATTTATTGCCTTCCTTTAATTTTAATTTTTCCCAATTTTCTTTCACGTCATTTTCGTTCTCTACTTTTACATCGCTATAAATATGCGGATGGCGGTGTATCAATTTATCGCATAATGAATTGATCACATCTGCAATAGTAAACTCATTGGTCTCGGATGCAATGCGGGCATAAAAAACAACGTGCAATAAAATATCACCCAGTTCTTTTTTTATATTGGACATATCCTTTTCTATAATGGCATCCGCCAGTTCATACATCTCTTCAATTGTTAAATGCCGCAAACTTTCAATTGTTTGTTTTTTGTCCCAAGGGCATTTTTCACGTAATTCATCCATAATAATCAGCAAACGTTCAAATGCTTTTAATTTTTCTTCCATTTATTTCAGCTTTTCACAAATGTAGTGTTAATACCGATAGCGCATTTGTAATTATTTGATTTCATCAGCCTAACAACTGCTGCATCGGCATTACAATAAATGATTAGTACAAT
>JBQTHQ010000074.1:0-41340 GCA_052389695.1 Bacteroidota bacterium
AAAAGTTGAAGCGCCAAAAGCGGAAGAACCAAAACCGGTAGCTAAAATTAATTTGAGCGATGCCGTACAAAAAATAAATGCAGCCAAAGGCGGAGAGTTTGAATTAGCGATCTATGAAAAAACAGGAATTGGAAATGGTACCCAGGCGAATAATCCTTGGTTACAGGAATTACCGGATCCTATCACTAAAATAACCTGGGACAATTATGTGACCATGTCACCTTTGGATATGGAAGGCAAATACAATATGATGGCCCGCCAGGACAGAGAAGCAAGCGTTGTAAATGTTACTGTGAATGGCATGACAGTGAAGTTACCTGTTGTTCCTCAACCGGGACAAGCACAAGGCACGATCGGTATCGCGCTTGGTTATGGCCGTGATAAAGCAGGGAAGTTAAGTACTCAAACAGGTGTTGTGGGACAAAATGTGTATCCGTTTGTACAAGTGGTGAACGGAACAATGTCTTATCAGGTATTGGATGCTAAAGTGGAGAGCGCAAATGAAACAACAACAGTAGCAGGAACACAAGTTCATCATACATTGATGGGCCGTGATATAGTTAAAGAAACTGTATTATCAGAATATCAAAAAAATCCGGCAGCAGGAAATCACGTTGAAATGCTGGTTACACATTCCGGAACAAAAAGAGCAACAGAAGTTGATCTTTGGGATGAGCATGCAAAACTAGGCCACAAATGGGGAATGACCATTGATTTGAATTCCTGTATTGGTTGTGGTGCCTGCGTTGTAGGATGTACAGTTGAAAATAACGTGGCAGTGGTTGGTAAGGACCAGGTAATGAAAACACGTGAGATGCACTGGTTGCGTATCGATCGTTATTACACTACAAAATGGCCGGCAAGAGGAGATGATGCTAAACACAAAGCAAAAAATGATGGTGTTGGCGCAATTGATATGTACCTGGATATGGAAAATCCGGAGGCATCAAATCCGAAAGTGGTATTCCAACCAATGTTATGTCAACACTGTAACCACGCACCTTGCGAAACAGTTTGTCCGGTATTAGCTACTAACCATAGTTCTGACGGATTAAACCAAATGACCTATAACCGTTGTGTTGGTACACGTTACTGCGCAAACAATTGTCCGTATAAAGTAAGACGTTTCAACTGGTTCAACTATAATGAAAATCCTGATTATACATTTAATCCTGCACAGGATGATTTAGGACGTATGGTGTTGAATCCTGATGTAGTGGTTCGTTCACGCGGTGTAATGGAAAAATGTACCATGTGTGTTCAACGTATACAGGATGGGAAATTAACCGCTAAAAAAGAAGAACGTAAAATAGTTGACGGAGAGATTAAAACCGCTTGTCAACAGGCGTGCCCTACAAACGCGATCATTTTTGGTGACTTGAATGATGAAACAAGTGTGGTTTCAAAATTCCATAGAGAAGATGAACGCAGCTATTATGTGTTGGAAGAACTAAACATCAAACCAAACATTTCTTATTTGACAAAAGTAAGAAACTGTGAAGCGGATGCAGTAGAAGGCGAAGAACATCACCACGAAGAAAAACACGAAGAGAAAAAAGAAGAAACACATTCATAAATTAGGATTGACGAGTTACGATTGACGAAGAGAGATTAAGAATTTTATGATTGAAAATTTCAGGTTACAGATTGCAAATTAAAGGTTAAGAAGTCAGGAGCCGGAAGCCAGAAGATTAGCACGCATAGATTAGTATATTAGTAAATATTGGTATTTAGTAGATTAAATTAATTTATAATTTCAAATATGAATCACGAATCGGAAATTAGAGAACCTTTAATACTTGGTAAAAAATCGTATCATCAGATCACTGAAGATATCGTAAAACCAATTGAGGGAAAAGCTAACAAACTTTGGTACATCTTACTTGCCCTGGCGAGCGTTTGCTTTTTGTGGGGTATAGGCTGTTTAGCGTATACTATTGGTACCGGTATTGGTGTTTGGGGTTCAAACAATGGTGTTGACTGGGCTTGGGATATCACCAATTTCGTATGGTGGATCGGTATCGGCCACGCGGGTACACTTATTTCTGCCGTATTATTATTGTTCCGTCAAAAATGGAGAATGGCCATCAACCGTTCTGCTGAAGCGATGACGATCTTCGCTGTAATGTGTGCTGCAATTTTCGTTGTGTTACACACCGGCCGTCCATGGTTAGATTATTGGTTATTTCCATTGCCGAACCAATTTGGTTCATTGTGGATCAACTTCAACTCTCCATTAGTATGGGACGTGTTTGCGGTATCAACTTATTTCTCGGTATCCTTAGTATTCTGGTACACCGGTTTAATTCCTGACTTAGCAATGGTTCGCGACAGAGCGGTGAAACCATTCGCGAAAAAAATGTATGGTATTTTAAGCTTCGGTTGGGGTGGAAGTGCCCGTCACTGGAGCCGTTTCGAAGAGGTGTCATTGGTACTTGCAGGTTTGTCAACACCACTAGTATTCTCTGTACACTCCATCGTATCTACCGACTTTGCTACATCCGTTGTTCCGGGTTGGCACACCACCATCTTCCCGCCTTATTTCGTTGCAGGTGCGGTATTCTCCGGTTTCGCGATGGTATTGACATTGTTATTGATCATGCGTAAAGTATATCATCTGGAAAATTACATCACCATCAAACACATTGAGTACATGAACATCGTTATCATTGTAACGGGTTCAATTGTAGGTGTGGCTTATTTAACGGAGTTATTTATTTCCTGGTATTCAGGTGTTGAATATGAACAATATGCATTTCTGAATCGTGCTACAGGGCCATACTGGTGGGCATATGCATCCATGATGACCTGTAACGTAATTTCACCCCAGCTATTCTGGTTTAAAAAATTACGTACTAGTTTAACATTCACATTCATCATGTCGATCGTTGTAAATATTGGTATGTGGTTCGAGCGTTTTGTAATTATCGTTCCTACATTGTGCCGTACGTTCCTTCCTTCATCATGGAACATGTATTCACCAACATTTGTCGACATCGGAATTTTTACAGGAACAATAGGTATGTTCTTTACATTCTTTTTATTATTTACAAGATATTTCCCTGTAATTGCACAGGCTGAGTTGAAATCAATTGTGAAATCATCAGCACAGGAGCATAAATTAAAAGGGCACCATTAGAAATTAGGATTAAGGAAGGGTGATGTTGAGGATGTAAACACAGATTAGTACATTAGTACAGATTAGTAATTAGTAGATAAATAATTTAAGATATGAGCAAAGTAGTAATACATGCAATTTATGACGATGAAGAGCCTTTGATGGCAAGTGCACTAAAACTTCGTTCGCAGGGATTTAAAGTGAAAGATGTGTTCTCTCCGTTCCCGATACACGGTTTGGATGCTGCTATTGGCGTGCCTCGTACACGTTTAGCGATCTGCGCTTTTATTTACGGATTAACCGGCGCTTCATTAGCTACCTGGATGATGAGTTACATGATGGTGCACGATTGGCCAACCGATATCGGTGGTAAACCAAGCTTCGCATATTATATGAACGTGCCTGCATTTATTCCAATTACATTTGAGTCAACAGTACTTTGTGCTGCACATGGTATGGCCATCACCTTCTTTTTAAGAAGCTGGCTGATCCCTGGAGCAAAGGCAAAAAATCCTGATCCGCGCACCACAGATGATAAATTCATGATGGTTGTAGAAACTAAAGATGAAAACAAAAACACCATTGAATCATTATTAAGAGAGGGCGGAGCATCGGAGATTCATTATAAATAAAAGCCTCTCCCCTCAATCCCCTCTCCAAAAGAGAGGGGAAGGGATGCTAAAAATAAAGATATATGAAAAATAAAAAAAATAGTTTCACAAAATTGTTCTCTCTCCTTGGGACAGAGTTATGGAGAGGCTTTGCACTTG
Organism: Bacteroidota bacterium; assembly: GCA_052389695.1. Taxonomy (GTDB): domain Bacteria; phylum Bacteroidota; class Bacteroidia; order 2-12-FULL-35-15; family 2-12-FULL-35-15; genus 2-12-FULL-35-15. The sequence continues at coordinate 3,889 of JBQTHQ010000074.1, forward strand.
TTGGCTGTATAGCCATTGCCTTTACATCCTGCGGTAAAAAAAATGAAGACAGCCCGGGTGTTGAATATATGCCGGATATGTACCGTTCCCCATCATTGGAAACGAATATGGCGTATGTAAACCTGAATACGGGTGATTCATTGGAAGCAAACAGAATGCCTGCAGCAGGGACCATTGCAAGAGGATATATGCCTTATGTATACAATAATGATACAGCAGGTTATGCAAATGCCGGGCGTTTTTTACGCAACCCATTGTCAAACAATGAAGCTAACTTAAAAGAAGGCGAAGCATTATATGGTAAATTTTGTGTACACTGTCATGGTGCAAGCGGAGCAGGAGATGGATCAGTTGGTACGAAATTACCCGGGCCACCACCACCTTATAATGGAGGGGCATTGAAAAATTTACCTGAAGGAAAGATCTTTCATAGTATTACTTATGGTAAAAATTTAATGGGTCCTCATGCTTCTTTGCTATCACAGGAAGAAAGATGGAAAGTAACGTTATACGTACAAAAATTACAAGGCCCTGCAACACCTGCAGCAACGGCACCTGCAGCTGATTCTGCGGCAACTGCAACAGCAGTACCGGCTAAATAAACATTTTTTATAACATTCATAAAAAACTCCTCCGAAATTTTGGGAATTATGTAGGAAACACACCTTAGGATTAATTTAATAAAAAAAAGCGCTTTCAAATTACGAAAGCGCTTTTTTTATTAAATGTATTTGGATATATTAAGCGTGTACTAATACCTTTTTCTTGCTATTAACACGTACAATCTTACATATAGCACCAAGTTTTGTAGCTTCTTTTTTCAATTCTTTAGCAATTGCAGCATTTGGTACATCAATAATAGTCTCTTCTCTTAACAAGAGAGCCTCCAATACTCTTTTTGCTGAATGAAACGACATGCCTGCTCTTTCTCTCAAGAGGTCAACAAATGAAATTTTTTTAATATTTTCATTCCAATCAGTAAATACAAGATGATGTTTCATAGTTGAAATATTTATTTCAAAGTTAGCCATAACTTTTATTTTTTCCTATAAATAGGCTTAAAAAATTTTCCTTTAGTTAATCCCGCTGTTCTTTTACCACCTATTATAATTATACGCTCTGTTTCATATTCTTCAAAAAACGCCTCACAAATAATGTTAATGGATGAAAAAATTTTATTTTTCAATATATTTGGGCCAGGGCCTTCTACATCCACTCCAGTCAGTAGCAAAATATCATCAAGCTTATAAAGATATCCCTGTATTCGAAAAGCAAGAGAACCCAACGTAATAGCAAATTGATGTAACTCGTCTTCTTTAGCTGTTATTTTAATACTTGCTTTTTCTTTGGTCATATTTGCTTTAGTTATACGGAATAAATTCAAAAAAGTTGCATTATTTGAAACTTTTTTGAATTATACTCGTATAAGCCTTGTCATGAAGAGAGATACCACCATAACAATTCTTGTCAAATAGCTGCTTTCGGGCCAGCTACCTTATCTTCATTTATTATTTCTCAAGTTTTTATTTAATACAAATTATTAATGGTCATTTTCACCATCATATCATCTTTTTTTCAAAAAAACAGACATATAAGGACTGGAGTATCCATGCCTTGTATACACATCATTGTGATAGAGCAAAAAACATATAGCATAAGCACTCATCTGGTCAGGTTTGACACGGACCAGAAGTGCTTTGATTATTTGGTTCAAACAAGATGGAATGGAAGACCTCAGTGTCACAAATGCGGAAACAATCATATGAATTATTATATATCCACGAGAAAGACATATAAGTGTTCTTCCTGTTGTCAGCAATTTAGCATTACACAAGGAACAATTTTTGAAAAAAGCAAAATCCCTTTGACAAAATGGTTTATGGCCATCTATTTTTTTACAACAATGAAACGAGGCGTTTCTTCCTGTCAACTGGCAAAAATGCTGGGCATTCAGCAAAAGAGCGCCTGGTTCCTGTTGCAAAGATTAAGAGTGGCGCTGAAAAACGAAAATAATATTGTATTACAAGGAGTTGTTGAGGCCGATGAAACATTTGTTGGTGCAAAAATTCAGAGAGACCTTAGACTTCGAATGGCTAAAATAAGTCATGACGCAGAACAGGAAAAAATTCATGGAATGAGTGAATACAAAAGAAATCGTTATAATCGTGAGAATGGAGTAATAGACAAAGGGGGTAGGCCCAAAGGTGCGACAAAAGCATTTATGGAACAAAAGAGATTAGAAAAAGGAGAAAGAACTACTTTTGAAAGGCATACTGTTGTGTTTGGTATGATGGAGAAAGAAGGAAATGTTGTAATGAAGATTCTTGGAAATAATAGAAAAAGCATTTCCTCGGAAAATATATATCCACTGCTAAAAAAACATATTGCCAACGGGTCTACTCTAATTACTGATGAAGCAGGTTTATATACTCAAATAGATTTTCTCAATCACTTATCAGTAAATCATAAAAGGCATTATGTAACTGAAGAAGGAGTCCATATTAATAATATAGAAAATGCTTGGAAGCACCTTAAAAAGGCTATTGACGGTACATACTCCCACATCTCCAGTGCTCACTTTGAAAAATACCTAAACGAAAATACTTACAGGTGGAATAGAAGAAACGAATCTGAACAATCATTATTTGATTCGTTTATACCGCTGATTTCTGGAAAGAGAGTTACTTATGAAGAATTAACTAATAGAGATGAAACTAGATTGGCTGCATAAAAAGAATGTTTTCTTAGATTTGGAGAAATTTAAAAACTAATGGCCAAAAAGAAAACGTCTAAAAAAACTCATGACGAAATTATTACCATAATTGAAGGACTTTTTACAATTGATGAATACAAAGCTTTATTCGAATCAATAATGGAAACTGATATTGAGAATAAAAATGATTCTTGGTACTTAGGTGAAAAAATTTATCAGAAAATCATCGAAAAAATACCGCTCTCTGAAAAACGAAAAAAAGAATTAAAAAAATTAATAATTAACCCTTTTAGAGATGCTTATGAAAATGGCTATGATGGTTCACTTGATATGTTTACAGTAGCTATTAAGAATTCTTTATACATGATAATTCCTTCTTTATAACTTTATTAAATTTCATTAAAAATAATGACTGTATATATAATATATTAGCAGCTTCTTTATAATATTTTTGCTTAACGCCAAAAACCTTTGCGTATTTTTTTACAAGCTTAAGAGCATTCTCATAATTCCCAATTTGTAATAAGGAATTTGCATTACCTTCTAATTTAATTATTTCCCAGGAAATATCTTTCATATAGAATAAATATGAAAGATTTAATAAAAAAGCGCCCCAATTGATTTTGGAAGCGCTTTTTTATTAAATTAAGATTCTGGTGTTACTGCTACATAATTCCCGAAATTTTCGGGGGAGTTTTGTTTTATGCTGTGCGTTTATTAAGCCTTTTTTAAGGCACCGGAACCTTTACTCTCACACGTTTCCGTTTTATCCTCTGGCGATTTTGGTCAACAGGTTCCTGTTGTTTTGACTCTTTTTTGGCAAGCATTTCATCAGTAGTTATATTGTCTAAAGCGACTTCTATTTTATTCTTAAAACCCGAAATAATCATGTCTTTACCCGCCATCAATGCTTCATAACCGTCTTTTGCCACATCTGCAGCATCGGCCATTTTACTTTTGTCCTGTACTATTTTTGATGATTCCATGCCTGCCTTGCGGAAAAAATCAGTATCGGTAACTCCCGGTAAAAGAGCAGTAACGGTAATTCCTTTGTCTTTTACCTCTTCACGGATAGCTTCTGTAAAAGATTGAACAAAAGCTTTTGTTCCGTGGTAAACGGATTGCCAGGGGCCCGGAGTTTTGCTGGCGATGGATGAAGTATTCAGGATCTTTCCGCTTCCGCGGTTCACCATGTCTTTTAAAAATAGTTTGGTTAATACCACCAGGCTGGAAATATTCAGTTGAATAATTGCTAATTCCATGCGAAGGTCTGTATCCATAAATTCCCCATAATGTCCGTGCCCGGCATTATTGACTAAAATTTCTATTTCTATTCCCTTGCTTTTTACTTCATCATACAATTCAAAAGCATTGTCTGAATTACAAAGGTCTTTTGCACTAGTAACAACTTTTACACCATACTCTTGTTCTAATACAGAAGCGGTTTCATTCAGTCCTTCCTGTTTGCGGGCTACTATTACAAGGTCATAACCATCCTTGGCAAATAATTTAGCCAGTTCATATCCTATTCCGCTGGTAGCGCCGGTGATCAGTACATTTTTTCTGGTTGCAGTCATATTAGTTTTTAATGGTTCCTGATATATACTGAAAATTAATAGAGGTAGATTTAAGTTGGAATGAGTTTTTAAACATCATTAAGAAAAAAGAAAAGAAGGAAAAGCCCTTCCCAACTCTTCGACAGGCTGAGACTGACCTGCATAGGCTTATATATTCAAAAAATCGGTAATATTGTATAATGATCTTAACCGATACTCATACCCATTTATATTCAAAAGAATTTGATGCTGACAGGACTGCTTTAATTGAAAAAGCAATTGCTGCAGGGGTATCGCGTTTTTTTATGCCAAATGTGGATTCGGCGTCTATTCCTGGCATGTTCGCGGTAGAAAAAGCCTTCCCTGATCATTGCTTTGCCATGATGGGCCTGCATCCCTGCTCCGTAAATGCCAATTATCGGCAGGAATTACAGGTGGTGGAAGATTGGTTAAGTAAACGTAAATTTGCTGCCATAGGTGAAATAGGTATTGACTTGTATTGGGACAAGACCTTTTTTGAGCAGCAGAAAGATGCGTTCAGGAAACAAATACAATTAGCTAAGAAATATGAGTTACCTTATGTGATCCATTCTCGCAATTCCTTTGATGAAGTAATTGAAATTGTAAATGAATTTAAGAACGAACATATAAAAGCGATCTTTCATTGCTTCAGCGGAAATGTTCAACAGGCAGAACAGGTGATCGCAGCAGGAGATTTTAAATTGGGGATAGGAGGGGTGGTGAGCTTTAAAAATTCGGGTCTTGATAAAGTAGTGGAAGCAATTGATCTGAAATACCTGGTATTGGAAACAGATGCTCCGTATTTAGCGCCGGCACCACATCGCGGTAAACGCAATGAACCGGATTATTTATTATTAGTTGCAAAAAAAATAGCGGAAATAAAAAATATAAGTGTGGAGGAAGTAGCAGCAATGACAACTCAGAATTCAACGGATGTTTTTGGTTTTTGAAGAAAGTTACACGGAGATACATAGAGAAGGCACAGAGTTGCACGGAGAAAAAATGGAAATGAATCATATTATTAAATAAAGAATTATAAACTCAGAGGTTCTCTGTGTATTCTCTGTGACCCTCTGTGTAATAAATAAACCAACGTAATCAATACATGGCAAAATCAAGAGTATTACTCATTTATACAGGTGGAACAATAGGAATGATGCAGGATGCAAAAAGCGGGCAATTAAGGCCTTTTGATTTTAAATCCTTGACGGAACAAATTCCGGAGCTGAATAAGTTTGATGTGGAACTTTCTTCTGTATCCTTTAAAAGACCCATTGACTCCAGTGACATGAGTCCTGAAATATGGATCGAGCTGGCTGAGATCATTGAAAAAAATTATTCAAAAGCAGATGGTTTTGTGATCCTGCATGGAAGTGATACGATGTCGTTCACTGCATCGGCATTAAGTTTTATGTTGGAGAATTTAAGTAAGCCTGTCATACTCACCGGATCACAATTACCTATTGGAACCATCCGAACCGATGGGAAGGAAAACCTGATCACTGCTATAGAAATAGCAGCAGCAAAAGAAAAAGGAAGGTCGATTATATCTGAAGTATGTATTTATTTTGAATTTCAATTATACCGAGGTAATCGCACCCGCAAATTCAATTCAGAACATTTCCAGGCATTTCAGTCTTCCAATTATCCTATACTTGCTGAAGCGGGAGTGCATTTAAAATACAATTACAATGCTATTAAAAAAGCAAGCGCCGATAAATTAAAAGTACATACCCAACTTGATCCGAACATTGCTATTTTGAAGCTGTTTCCGGGTATTACACAAAATGTGGTGGAAGCAGTGCTGAATACGAAAAAATTAAAAGCAGTTATTTTAGAAACCTTTGGTTCCGGAAACGCAAGCACACAAAAATGGTTCATTGATGCAATTAAAAAAGCGATCGATAAAGGTATTGTGATTTTGAATGTTACCCAATGTAATGCGGGTGCTGTTCAGCAGGGTAAATACGCAACCAGTGCCGCCTTTAAAAAAATAGGGGTGATTGGCGGCAGTGACCTTACCACTGAAGCGGCAGTTGCCAAGTTAATGTATGTATTGGGTTCTACTTCCAATAAAAAAGAAATTGAAAAATTATTGAAGGCTGATCTACGGGGTGAAATGACGGTGAAGTAGATTTGAGGATTGTACTCCAATTATTTTCTTTCTTTTAGTGTAAAGCCACGAAGCCTTCTTATAGAGCCGTCAGGGCCCAAAGCCTTAATGTTTTCGATATAAATTTTAGACCCAGGTTTAACGATGAATGCAGGTAATCTGTTCCCTTTAACATTATAAGTTGCGTATGCCCCATTTTTAATCCACAGTGCATCGAAGGAAATAATGGAAGAGTCCAATTGTATATAAACGGGATTATTTTCGGTGTTTGATTGTTTATTTGAAACAGGCGCCTCGACTTTATTATTCTTTTTAGATAATGGTTTTTTTACTTTAATAGAGCCGAGTTGCGCATACAAAAAAATGGGCATTGCAGTTAATATCACAAGTGTTAAGTATTGTTTCATACTTTTAAATAATTAACTTTTACTCTGATTCCAGGTCTTATAAATCTCCTGCTGTTTGGGTCGGTTAGGTTCTATCTCCCGCAAAGGCTCACAAGGTTTTAATGTTGCCCTGCAGTCGGCAGGTAATTGCTGATATAGTTTAGTGCCTTTTGTTTTCCATTCAATCATTTCATCGGTCATATCTTTCAGGATCCTTGCAGGATTCCCTACAACCAATTTTCTATCCGGAATAATTGTATCTGCATGTACAAAGCTTAATGAACCTATAAATGAATTATCGCCGATCACAACATTGTCCATTATCACCGCATTCATTCCTATCAATACATTTTTACCAATGGTTGCGCCATGAATAATTGCTCCGTGCCCGATATGCGCTGATTCTTTCAATAACACAGTAGCTCCGGGAAACATGTGAATGGTACAATTCTCCTGCACATTACAACCATCTTCAATGATGATTTGTCCCCAATCGCCTCGTATAGCAGCACCCGGACCAACATATACATCCTTACCGATAATTACATTTCCTGTAACGGTGGCGTTAGGATGGATGAAGGCGGTTTCGTGGATGACTGGACGATAACCGTTAAATTCAAAGACGTTTGGCATATTTTTTACCACTAAGACACTAAGTTCACAAAGTTCCACTAAGTCTTAGTGCTTCTTAAGTGTTCTCCGTGCCTTAGTGGTTATTTTTAATTTAGCATTTTTCTATAATAACTGCGTAGCCCTGACCAACTCCAATACACATTGTTACAAGCGCATATTTTTTATTTTGTTCCTGCAACTCAATTGCTGCGGAATTTAAAAGTCGCGCACCGCTCATGCCTAAAGGGTGTCCTAATGCAATGGCGCCACCATTCGGGTTCAATCTCGGATCATTATCAGCAATTTTCCATGCACGTGTGCAGGATAATACCTGTGCGGCAAAAGCTTCATTCAGTTCAATAATATCCATGTCTTTCATTGTAAGTCCGGCACGTTTCAAAGCCATGTTACTTGCTTCCACAGGTCCGATGCCCATGATACGTGGTTCTACACCTGCAACACCACTTGAAATGATGCGCGCTTTTGGTTTTAAATTGTATTTTTTTACTGCGTCATCCGATGCCAGTAAAATGGCAGCAGCTCCGTCATTTAATCCGGATGCATTGCCTGCAGTTACAGTTCCATTATTTTTAAATGCAGGTTTTAATTTTGATAGTCCTTCAATGGTAGTATCTGCGCGCATGAATTCATCTTTATCAAAAATTTTAGGCTCCCCTTTTTTCTGTGGAACTTCAACTGCAACTATTTCTTTAGCGAAGCGTCCTTTTTTTTGTGCTGCCGCAGCTTTTTGCTGGCTCCATAAAGCGAATTTATCCTGGTCTTCCCGATTTGTTTTATCTCTTTCAGCAAGATTTTCAGCTGTATCACCCATGCCATCCACACCATATAATTCCTTCATTTTCGGATTAATAAATCTCCAACCGAATGAAGAATCATATAATTGTTGATCCCGTCCAAAAGGAGAAGAGGATTTTGACATGACCCAGGGTCCGCGCGTCATGTTTTCAACTCCACCGGAGATCATCAGATCTGTTTCACCGATCATAATACTACGTGCTGCATTCATAGAAGCAGATAAGCCGGAAGCACATAAACGGTTCACAGTTTCACCCGGAACGGAATAAGGTAATCCTGCTAATAACAAAGCCATACGGGCCACATTGCGGTTATCTTCTCCGGCCTGGTTAGCACAACCCATAATTACATCACCGATCTGTTTTGTATCGATAGAAGGATTTCTTTTGATCAATTCTTTCAATACCAATGCAGCTAAATCATCTGTGCGAATGGTTGATAATGTTCCTCCGAAATTTCCGATCGGGGTGCGAATGCCGTCTATTATAAATGCGTTTTTCATAGTGGTACGGATAACGAATGTTTTACGAATTTACGAATCTGTGTGTGAATTTATTGTTTTGAAATTGACAACTCGTTTACATCTTACCTCTTCTGTACCAAAGGTAATAAGTAAGGCAAGCTTTAAATTTGAAATGTTGAGGTAATTGAGAACCTGGTCATAATGAGTTTTTGTAAATCTTACAGAGGCCTTTAATTCAACTACAATTTTTTCATCGATAAGAAAGTCAAAATAATTTCTTCCGACTACTGTGTTGTTAAATGAAACAGGATAGTATAATTGTTCCTTATAACTTAATTGTTTTTCGTTTAAAGCTAATTTTAATGCGTTCTGATATACTGATTCCTTATGACCTCCACCTAATTGATTAAAAACGTCATATGTACAACCAATAATTTTATAACTTAATTCAGGATAAATCAGATCTTTTCTTTCTAACAACATAAATACACAGATTCGTAAATTCGTTTTTTATTCGCTATCCGTACCAGGGAACCAGTTTTTACTTGTACGATATACCGTTCCTTTAAAGAAAGCTACTTTTTCTTTTTTTTGGTTCGATACTTCAATGTGATAAGTACCGGTACGATTTGTTAAACTTAATTCTTTTGATTCGCAGGTAAGTTCATCACTTTCCTTTACCGGAATAGCAAAGGAAATAGAGCATTCCAGCGCAACGCTTATTCTTCCGTATGTGTTGGAAGAAAATGCCAGGGCGCTGTCAGCAAAAGAAAAAGCAATACCGCCATGCGCTGTACCAAAACCATTTGTCATTTCCTTTCGAACCTTCATTTTTAAAATACAATGTCCCGGTTCAACAAGTATTGGTTGTATTCCTAACCATTCACTGAAGCGGTCTTCGGCAAGCATTTTAGTAATTACTTTTTCGGATAATGGAGTTGTTACCATCGATGATTAGTTAGCAGTATTTAATATTTTATTGTGTTCTTTTTGAATTTCTATTTCAAGCAGTCGTTCGATCTCTGGTAATGATTCATATAATTGTTGAAATGATTCTACTACAAAATATTTTTCCTGGATGATGTCCGTTCGAAAGTTTGTATGGAATACGGTATGAACATCATAAGGAATGTGAATTGCTTGTTTACTTAAACAATGTTTTGTTTCACCCATGGATGAAATGATGCCTGCGCCATAAATTTTTAATCCTTCATTTTCTTTTATCAAACCAAATTCAATAGTGAACCAGTAAATACGACCAAGTAATTCAACCGCCTTTGGATCATCAATGTGTTTTAAAGCGATATCACTGATGCCTTTAAAGAAATCAACATAAGCCTGGTTGCTTAATAAAGGAATGTGTGCAAATACATCATGGAACATATCCGGCTCTTCCAGGTAATCTAATTGTTCCATCGTACGTAACCAGCAGGTTGACGTAAATTTTTTTTGAGATAGGTATTCAAAAAATTCTTTTTGCGGACTGATATTCGGTACCGTGTGTAGGCTCCAGGCGGTAATAGGTTTTAGTAATGCATTCAGTTCAGAAAAGTTAGGTATTCTGTCGGCGGAAAATTGTACAGCTTTTAATCCATCTAAATATTCATTCGAAACAATAGATCTTAAAATATTCATTTGCCGGTCGAATAATATCTTCCACACTAAAAAATCCTGTTCCGTGTAATTGCTGTAAATCTGTTCAGTTGGTCTCATTTCATTAATTATAAAATTTCTTTCCGTCTTTCACCATCATTTTTAATAAAATAGAGGGACGATAACGATCTTCGGCATAAAGCTCATACAATACACCCAAGGTATTCAATACATTTGGTAAACCCAATTCATCGGCCCATTTTAATAATCCTTTCGGATAGTTAACGCCTTTGGTCATGGCAAGGTCCAAATCTTCTTTGGTGGCTACTTGTAAATACAAGGACTCAATTGCTTCATTGATAAGCATGGCGATCACCCGGTTAAAAATATATTTTCCTAATTCTTCCTTTTTATCCGGTTCAGGCAATGTGCTTCCTTCCGCATAATTGTAATAACCTCTTCCTGATTTACGCCCGAATAGCTTCGCTTCGTATAAACGTTTCTGCGTTAATGATGGCTTGAAACGGGGTTCATAAAAGAATTGTGTCCAAACACTTTCCGTTACTTTATAATTGACATCATTCCCTATAAAATCCATCAGTTCAAAAGGGCCCATTTTAAATCCGCCAAATGTTTTCATAGCCCAGTCGATGGTGGCGAAGTCGGCTACACCTTCTTCATAGATACGTATGGATTCACTATAGAATGAACGTGCGACACGGTTCACAATAAAACCCGGAGTATCCTTTGTAAGTACTGTTGTTTTTTTCCAGCCATCAATTAGTTTCTTTGCTTTTTCTGTTATAGCTGCAGCCGTCATAATACCCGGAATAATTTCCACTAAAGGCATAATTGGAGCAGGATTAAAAAAATGGATCCCGATCACACGTTCCGGTTTTTTACAAACCGATGCAATAGAAGCAATGGATAAAGAAGAGGTATTGCTTGCTAAAATACAATCAGCAGAAGCGATATTCTCTAAATCAGAAAATAATTTTTGTTTTACTTCCAGACTCTCAACGATCGCTTCAATAATTAAATTACAATTTTTAAATTGTTTAAGGTCACTTACGTATTGAGTACGTTCAGTAATTTCTTTTGCAATTCGTTCTGTTAGTTTTTGTTTTTCAACTAATTTTTTTAGAGTAGATGATAAACTGTCTTTTGCTCTATCAAGTGCCGACTTATCATTGTCGTATACAATTACATCGTGTCCTGCTGTAGCAGCCACCTGTGCAATTCCTGCTCCCATTGCGCCTGAACCTATTACTCCTATATAGTTGATAGTTGTTAGTTGTTGGTTGTTAGTGAAAGCCATTTAATTTAGTGTATGAAAGTAATTTATAAAACCATTTAATAATTTTTTACAAGAAGTAATCTTTTCAACATCCAGATCATTATATGTTTTGTAACTCGTATTAAATACCTCTAACAACTATCAACCAATAACTAACAACCATCACTCACCCTTAAACACCGGTTTCCTTTTCTCTAAAAATGCATTCACTCCTTCATTGTAATCATAAGTTGATGCAGCATTTACCTGCATATCTCTCTCGTACTCCAATTGTTTGTCTAAGGTATTAAACAGCGACCGATTTAGCAAACGTTTAGTCAAACCGATCCCTTTGGTTGGCATATCAGCAAGGGATTTAGCAACTACCATTGCTTCTGTTTGTAAAGTCTCATCATCTACTACTTTATAGATCATTCCCATTTTTTCAGCATCTGTTGCAGAAACTTTATCACCCAGCATCATTAATGCGGATGCTTTTCCAAGGCCTACCAATCGTGGCAAAAAGAAGGTTCCGCCACTATCCGGTATCAGTCCGATCTTACTAAATGCCTGTATAAATGCCACCGAAGCTGCTGCTATCACTACATCACATGCCAATGCAATATTCGCTCCGGCTCCGGCTGCAACACCATTTACTGCGCATACCACAGGTTTTTCAAGGGCTCGTATTTTAAGAATTATCGGATTGTAATGTTCACGTACAATGCGCTCAATGCCTGGTCCGTTCTTATCCATCGCTTCTGAAAGATCTTGTCCGGCACAAAAAGCTTTGCCTTCCCCGGTGATATAAACCGCGCGAATGGACTTGTCATTTTCTGCTTTATCCAAAGCCTCCTGCAGCTGTAAGGCCATCTCACGGTTAAAGCTGTTGAATTTATCGGGGCGGTTCAGTGTGATTTTCAATACATTTCCCTCGGTTTCTGTTTTAATGAATGTCATGGTGATTAGATTAAAAGTTAATTATAATGCCAACCCGCTTTCTCGATACGCTTCGTCCCGATAGCTATCGGGACTCGAAATGACCTAAGACTGTCAGATCAACGCTACCAGTTTTTTCACATTCTTTATATTCGAAAATTTTTCAGAAAGAATGGTTTCCCTTTTTTGTTTTTCCTGCATATCAAAAGGTATTTCAAATAAGCGTGTAATTTCTTTTGCCATTTTCTCTGCCGAATTTTGAATGGAACACAGTTGTTCTAATCCTGTGTTTTCAACCATTACAGAGTTAACGATACAATGCTTGCCTGTAAATAATGCTGCCAGTAATTTTAATTTTATTCCGGTTGCCTGAAAGGTCGGTAAAACATTTATTTGCGCCTCCTTGATAAGTTCATCAATATCCTGTATATTGATATTAGCTTTTAAGCGAATGTGTGAATATTTGGAAACAGCATTTACGAGTTCATCTGAAGGTTTACGGCCGGCTATTATTAAAGGAGTGTTTATTTTTGAAAAAACTTCATTTACTAAATAAAGTGCGGCAATATTATTTTCTCCCACTTCCAGGTTTCCGTGATACAAGCAAAACGTACCTTTTCCTTCTTTGATCTTTACTTCTTCGTTGGGATGAAATGCCGTAATGTGATGCACATTCTTATAACGTTTTGATAATTCCTTAGTATCTGCAGCAGAAATGGCAGCCACATGATTAGCTTTGTTCAACGCCTTTTCAAACTGTTGCAGTTTTCTTGCTTCCATCCCGAAGTACACCTTTTTGAAAAATAATTTCTCAACTTTTGCCAGATTTTTATAATAGTCGTGTTCAATATTATGGGTGCGAACGATCTTTTTGCGGTTGCTCAGGCGTTCATCATTTAAATAAAAGCAGGAATGCAGACCTTCAAATAAGATCGGATAATTATCACGTAATAAGTTTTCAATCAGTTTTTCAGAGGAGCGTGAAATCACTACAAATGGCAAAGAACTAAGCAGGTAACTTTTATCCATATTGCGTTTGTAATAGTACACCTTTTCACAGATCCGCTCTAAGCTTAAGGCTTCCGCACGCCCATATTCAAAACAATGCAAATGAATTTTGATGCCTTGTACATGCAAGGCTTTGATCTTATAATAAATATCGATCACTCCGCCATAGTTAGCGGGGTAGGGCACATCGAAAGAAATGATATGTAAATGTTTAGCTTCCAGAAAACGAATTATTTCTTTTTATCTTTTTCTTTTCCTTTGCCATTCCCTTTGCCATTTCCTTTAGAATCTCCATGACTTTTCATGACTTTTTTCATCTCATGAAATTCGGCAGAACCGGGTTTTATACCCAGGTCTTTTGCAATAGTACCCCAACCTTTATGTTTATTGGCCTCAAAGGTCTTGGTTACTTCTTCAAAGGGCTTTTTTATAATGGACGCAACCTGTGCCGACATAAATACATCCCCGGGGTGCATGGTTTTAATAGCCTTTTCGATCTTGGATTTTACAACATCGAATTTTGTAGAAACATCTTTGGCAAAAGCCTCCAAATTGTCTTTTGCTTTTTCATTGATGTTCTTTAAAATACCATCTATCTCTACATCACCTGTAGTTGGGGCAAATGCTGATTGCGCTTTTGAGTCCGTTATGCTAAATGTAAAAATGAATAGTACAAAGAGTATTTTTTTCATGACTTGGATTTATATTTTCTCAAATATACTGAACCTATCCTTATGTTTTGCAGGAATATTAAAGCTTAATACATGATAGAACCACCTACATTTTTGTATATTCGTAACCTTATAATTACTAGCGGTATAGCATAAAATGGAATATAATTTCAGAGAAGTAGAAAAAAAATGGCAGGTACGTTGGGCAAAGGAGAAGACCTTTAAAACAGAGAATAATTCTGTAAAGCCTAAGTATTACGTGTTGGATATGTTTCCTTATCCAAGTGGTGCCGGATTGCATGTTGGCCATCCCTTGGGGTATATTGCCTCCGATATTTATGCACGCTACAAACGCCTGAAAGGTTTTAATGTTTTGCACCCGATGGGATATGATTCGTTTGGCTTGCCTGCGGAGCAGTATGCCATTCAAACCGGACAACACCCCGCAATTACTACGGAAGCCAATATTAAACGTTATCGCGAACAACTGGATAAAATAGGTTTTTCGTTTGATTGGGACCGTGAGGTGAGGACTTCTGACCCCAGCTATTATAAATGGACTCAATGGATTTTTATTCAGTTGTTTAATAGTTGGTACAATCCGGAAACGAATAAAGCGGAAAATATTTCGACACTCATAGAAAAGTTTCGGAGCGTGTCCCCCTCTCCGAGGGGGCAGGGGGAGGCTTGGGATAGCCTGACTGAAAAACAACAATCAGACATTTTACTTGAATATCGTTTAGCTTATTTGAGCGATACCATGGTGAACTGGTGTCCGCAATTGGGAACAGTGCTTGCCAATGAAGAAGTAAAAGACGGTGTTTCAGAACGTGGCGGTTATCCTGTGGAACGCAAATTAATGAAACAGTGGAGCATGCGGATCACTGCTTATGCTGATCGTTTACTGAATGATTTAGATGGTATTGATTGGACAGAATCATTAAAAGAAGCGCAACGGAATTGGATCGGAAAGTCGGAAGGAACGAGTTTGAAATTTACTGTTGCTCCCTCTCCTTCAGGAGAGGGCCGGGGTGAGGTTGAGGTGTTTACCACTCGTCCTGATACGATCTTCGGTGTTTCTTTTGTAACGTTGGCTCCTGAGCATGAGTTGGTGGAAAAAATTACAAGTGCTGAACAGAAAAAAGTAGTGGATGAATATGTAACATTCGCTAAAAATAGAAGCGAGCGGGAGCGACAAGCAGATGTAAAAAAAATAACGGGAGTATTTACCGGCGCTTATGTTATTCATCCATTCACCGGAAAACAGATTCCGATCTGGATCGGTGATTATGTATTGGCAGGTTATGGAACAGGCGCTGTAATGGCTGTTCCCGGGCACGATTCACGTGATTATGCTTTTGCGAAACATTTTGGATTAGATATTATTCAGGTTATTCTCCCCCCTTCTCCTTTGGAAAAGGGGCTGGGGGATGAGGCTTACGATGCAAAAGAAGGAAAACTTATTAATTCAGATTTTTTAAATGGATTAGAAGTAAATGCTGCGATCAAAAAAGCAATAGCTGTTATTGAAGAAAAAGGATTGGGAAAAGGGAAAACCAATTTCCGCTTGCGTGATGCGATTTTCGGACGCCAGCGCTATTGGGGAGAACCTATTCCTGTTTATTACGTTGACGGAATTCCAAAAGTGTTGGATGAAAAAGAATTGCCATTGGTATTACCCGAAGTGGATAAATATTTACCTACTGAAGATGGAGAGCCGCCATTGGCAAGGGCAAAAGACTGGAAATATAGGCCCCTCTCTAACTCTCCCCAAAGGGGAGAGGACGCTTATGATTATGAGCACAGCACTATGCCTGGCTGGGCTGGTTCTTCATGGTACTATCTAAGATATATGGTTGAAGATGTAAAACACATCAAACCAGAGAATGATAAATCTTTTATAGATAAAAAAGCTGTTGAGTACTGGCAAAATGTGGATCTGTATATGGGGGGCTCCGAACATGCAACAGGTCATTTGTTGTATGTGCGTTTCTGGACTAAATTTTTATATGATCTTGGATTGATACCTTGTGAAGAACCTGCTAAAAAACTGATCAATCAGGGGATGATACAGGGGGTGAGTGCGTTTGTTTATAAGCTTGCTGCGAATATTAAATATATTGGTAAACCAAAAGAAGAAGATCTTTTACCTGCAGAATCAATACCGCCAATAATCATTTCAAAATATTTATACGAAAAGTTATTGAACAAATCTGCTTCAACCGATGAATTAGTGACTCTAGATCAGTTTCTTTCTCAAGTCACAGAAAAAATTAGAATTATATATCCAACAAAAATTGGTAAAGTATCATATAATTCTGCTTCACCGGCTTATTCTTTGCATGTTGATGTTAATTTTGTTCACAATAATATTTTGAATAAAGAGGAATTTAGAAAATTCAAAAATGGGGAATTTAAGAATGCTGTATTTTTTAATAATGATAATGAAGATTATATCTGCGGAAGCGAAGTTGAAAAAATGTCCAAGTCAAAATGGAATGTAGTAAGCCCTGATCTGATGATCGATCAACATGGTACAGATTGTTTGCGTTTGTACGAAATGTTCCTTGGTCCATTGGAACTCTCCAAACCATGGAATACCAATGGAATTACAGGTGTTTCTAATTTTATAAGAAAGCTATGGAGACTGTATCATAATGGTGAGGCTTTTTCTGTTTCAAATGAGCCAGCTTCAAAGCCGGAGCTAAAAGTATTACACAAAACGATTAAAAAAATCGCTAACGATATTGAAAATTTTTCATTTAATACTTCCGTAAGCAATTTTATGATCTGCGTAAATGAATTAACGGAACTGAAATGCAACAAACGTGAAATACTGGAACCGTTGGCAATTATTATTGCTCCTTATGCTCCGCATGTTGCAGAAGAGTTATGGGAAAAACTAGGTCATAAAGAAAGTATTACTTATGCGACTTTTCCTGTTTGCAAAGAAGAATATTTAGTTGAAAGCGCTTTCAATTATCCTATTTCATTTAATGGAAAAACACGTTTTTTCCAGGAGTATGATCTTTCTTTATCAAAAGAGGATATAGAAAAAGAAGTAATGGGATTGGAACAAACAAAAAAATATTTAGAAGGTAAAGCGCCTAAAAAAATAATTGTGGTGCATAATAAAATTGTGAATATTGTAATCTAGTCGTTGCCACGACCTTTAGGTCGTGGAATAAAAACAAGAAATAGCAACAGGCTTTAGCCAAAACATATTATGCCTTATACTAAAGTGATGATACATTTTATTTGGTCTACAAAAGATAGAGAGCCAATTATTACCCCTGCTCTAAGACCATTGTTGCTCTCACATATAAAGGAAAATAGCAAAACCAAAAGCATATTTATAGATAGATTAAATTGTGTGAAAGATCATATTCACTTGCTTATATCATTGGGTACGGAGCAAACAATTTCAAAAGTGGCAATGCTTATTAAAGGAGAATCTTCTTTTTGGGTTAACAAACAACGATTGACTAAGCAAAAATTTGAATGGCAAGATGAATATATAGCTTTGTCAGTCAGTGGGTCTGCAATTGATAAAGTAAGGCAATATATAGATAATCAGGAAGAACATCATAAAAAGAAAACATTTATACAGGAATATGAAGAATTCTTAAAACTACATAGTTTTAGTAATTGATTTGGGCTAAAGCCCATTTTATCAGATAATTTCCATCCACGGCCTAAAGGCCGTGGCTAATTAAAGTAAGAATCATGGACTTAAAAATAACCATCATACAAACCCCATTACATTGGGAAAACAAAGAGAAAAATCTCGAGATGTTTTCTAAAAAACTGGCTGCTATCACAGAAGCCTCGGATGTAATTGTATTGCCGGAAATGTTCAGCACAGGATTCAGCATGAGCCCTGAAAAATTCGCTGAACCAATGGGTGGTCCTACTGTTAACTGGATAAAATCCAAAGCAAAAGAAAAAAATTGTGTGATCACCGGAAGTTTTATTGTTGAAGAAAATGGGAATTACTATAATCGTTTGATCTGGATGCGGCCTGACGGTACACTCAGTATTTATGATAAACGTCATTTGTTCCGCATGGGTGATGAGCACAATCATTACAGTTTCGGAAAAGGAAAATTAATTGTTGAAATAAAAGGATGGAAAATTTGTCCGCTGGTTTGTTACGACCTGCGTTTTCCGGTTTGGTCACGAAATGTGAAAAGTGAATATGATGTTTTGGTCTATGTTGCTAACTGGCCGGAAAGGCGTAATCACCATTGGAAAACATTATTACTTGCCCGTGCCATTGAAAATCAATCGTACGTGGTGGGAGTAAACAGAATTGGAAATGATGGAAAAGATATTTCTCATTCAGGTGATTCTGCTGTAATTGATCCTAAAGGAGTTATTATAAGCAAAACAAAAGCGAATGAGGAATCAATTGAAACGGTTACTTTGAATTATTCCGAATTAGTAGAATACCGTCAAGTATTCCCGGCTGCTTTGGATGCGGATGATTTTAAGATTGTGGAGTAGATTCTAAACATTTTTTTATTAGCCAAATCCTCGTCCAGCTGAAAATAACAATAAACCTCCAATTATTCCAAGACTCATAAATAGTAAAATTATCGCATCTCCTACGAAAATAAAAAAAAATAATAATTTTAGAGGTAGTGGTTTTTTATCTGAAATATTTCTATAGTATCGTAATAGATAAAAATAAATAATAATTATTGCAATATGAATGAAAACTGCCCACCACTCATAACCCATTTGAAGTTTAAACGGAAGATACAGGTCTATAAGTGGTAATAGTATACATGAAAAGAATACTATGAGATAGTCATCTGTTTTCCGCTTCATCCGTTGTCTAAATTATAAAACCGTTTATACACCTCAACCAAAACCTGCTCTTCCTTCTCCCAGTTCAATTCCGCTGCCGCTTTTTGTGTATTATGTTTCCAGGCTTGAAGCAAAACTTCATTATTTAAAATAGAATTGATCTTTTCTGCAATGTGTTTTGGATTATGGTTGTAGATGCATTCTCCAATATTATATTGGTCAATTATTTTTTTGATCTCCACTAAATTGGAGCTTAATACCGGAACCCCGGCATGTATGTAATCAAACAATTTATTCGGCAGGCTATAACGGTAATTGACATTGGTATCCTTATCAAGCGTTAAACCAAGATCAGCATGATGAGTATATTGCAATAACTGTTCAAAAGGGACCTTGCCAATAAATTTTACCTTATCAGATAGATTCAACTTATTTACCATTTGTTTTAAAATATCGATCACATCTCCGCTTCCAATAATTAGCAGCACAACATTATTTATATATTGCATGGCCTGTACAGCTTCTTCGGCGCCCCTGTCAATGTTAATGCCTGCACCTTGAAGGATAATTATTTTTTTATCAGTTGGTAAATTTAATTCGGTTTTACTTTTTTTCGGAATTGCTTTTAGAGCAGAAGGAATGTTTCGAACCACTTTTACATTTACTTTATATTCATCACTATAAATCTTAGCGATTGAATCATTTACGGTAAAAACGTGTTTCAATTTTGGAAAGATCCGGCGTTCAATACTTTTCCAGATGCGTTTTTTTAAGGGATTATTTTGTAATTCAGGAACTTCACAAAATAATTCATGACTGTCATAAACCAAATGCCTGCCTTTTAATTTTGAGATCAGATAATTCGGTAATAAAGTATCCAGATCATTTGAAACCAAAACATCTGTCTTGTGAAATAAAAGGTAAAAAAATAAACGCAATTGATATTCTGCATAAAAAAGCGGGCCTGTTTTAAACAATAAGTACATCCGTTTGGTTTTATAATCACGCTGATTTAATGGAAGGCTTTTGTCTTGCTTTCTCCCGATTAAAATTACATCATAACCCAGTTTGTGCAGGGTAGTACACACTTTATGTACCCGCTGGTCGGTGCTTAGATCGTTTATTACAGATACTATTGCTCGTTTCACAAGTTCGGTTTGATATGCGAAGATAAAGATTTTCGACCTCATCCTGTTAAGTCAAGATATGAGCATAACGTTATGAATAACTTTTTATTGGAATGATTGTTTACTGATGGCTAATTGTTGAAATTTGAGTGTAATTTATCGGTATGACCATTCACGAAAATTATTCCTTAAAAAAGCTAAATACATTCGGTATTGATGTTTCCGCGCGTTATTTTACAGAGTTGTCAGGAGTGGACCAGGTGCAGGAAATCCTTTCCGGTCCAAAATTTTCAAAATTCCAGAAATTAATATTGGGTGGAGGAAGTAATTTACTCTTTACTAAAAGCTTTGACGGTATTGTTTTAAAAAATAATTTGAAAGGAATTACTGTAATTAAAGAGGATGCTGATTTTTATTTTGTGAAAGTAGGGGCAGGGGAGGTATGGCATGAGTTCGTGATGTATTGTATTGTACATGGTTATGCGGGTCTGGAAAATTTATCATTGATCCCTGGAAATGTAGGCGCCAGCCCCATGCAAAATATTGGGGCTTATGGTGTAGAGATAAAAGATAGCTTTTTCGAATTGGAGGCATTAGATATTTCAGATAAAACAATTAAAATATTTAATAATTCGGAATGCAAATTCGGTTACCGTGAGAGTGTTTTTAAACGTGAGTTAAAAAATCAGTTTGTTATTACATCTGTTACCTACAAACTTCGTAAAAAACCTGTATTCAATACCAGTTATGGCGCGATTGAAAAAGAACTGGAAGCAATGGGTATTAAGGAGCTAAGCATACAAGCCATTAGCCAGGCGGTCTGTAATATTCGAAGCAGCAAATTACCGAATCCTGCGGAAATCGGAAATGCAGGAAGTTTCTTCAAAAATCCGGAAGTACTGCGCGGAAAATATGAATTTCTTAAAAAACAATTTCCGGGTATTGTTGCTTATGAGTTAGAAAATGGAAATGTAAAATTAGCTGCGGGTTGGTTGATCGAGCAGGCAGGCTGGAAAGGTAAAACATTTGGTGATGCCGGAGTTCATAAATTACAAGCCTTGGTATTGGTTAATTACAAAAATGCCAAAGGCTCCGAAATATTCGAACTCTCCCAAAAGGTAATGGATTCCGTAAAGGAAAAATTTGGTGTGGAGCTGGAGCGGGAAGTGAATATTGTTTAAGTTGTAAAGTATTATAAATTACCATCCCTTAATTTTTGTTCTAATGCCTGATTTGTAGTCGCGGATCATTTCCACTAAAGATACACCCCAATAGTTTGTTAATCCAATTCCATTTGCATAATTGTTGGTTACTTTTTCACTTGAAATAACCCCGCCAGTGCCCATGTCAAAAAATGTAATATAGGCTGAAGCTTCATTTTTACTTTTATCAAAGTACTCCACATTTACAACTATTCCTATTTTATTCATATTGTCTTTATTCTTTTCATAGTTGGCAACAGAATATTTTATAGAATCTAAATTGCAATTATACATTGTTGCAACAACATTGTTTTCATTAACCAAACTGTTCTGTTTTGTAATAGTAGTTACATCATATATTACTTCTGATTTATCAAACCAATCAGCAATTACTGAAGAAGAGGCTTTTCCCATCACATATTGGTTCCATCCTGGGAAGTGGATATCCCTGATCTTTTTACTCTCATATATTCGTTGGGGTTCTAATAATCTAAAATTAGTAAAATCAAAACCATAAAAAGTTATTGTTTTGGCATTAATAACATCTGTTTGAGTAAGATTGGTGGTGGGAAGGGCTTTTAATTTATGTACAATAGTAACATTCTCGGGAAATGCATCTTTAGTACCATTTTTATAGGTGATACTTAAAATGTCTTTTTTTTCAATTACATACAAAGGGCCTGTTAAATTATCGAATCTTTTATATTCAATCTCACTAATCCCAATTTTAATTACCTGAACAATACTTTTTTGTCCGTTTATTAAGTTTAAAGTGTCCTGTGAGAAAATTTTTTCGGCAGATGAAAAGCAAATAAAACTAAGAAAAATACTTTTAAAGATTTTGTCTTTCATTAATCCGCCAGGTATTTCGTCCGTATCACATTCATATGATGGGCAGCATGTCCTGCGATCATATATAGGATGGCACGTACCGAAACTTCTTTTCCGTTTGCATTTCCCATTTCGTCATAAACTGCCGGATCAAAATGTTTAAATAATACAATATTAGAATTACGAACGATCGCAAACTCATGTGCAAGGTCATAGAGCGTACGTTTATTAAAATTTGCATTGGCTACAAAACTATTCTCATCAAAGCCCAACAATACTGTTTTATCTTTTCGTGCAAAACGCAAAGCACGGTAACCCAAAATCCGTTCTGTATCTATAACATGACCTAACACTTCTTTTATAGTCCATTTTCCGGAAGCATAGGCATAATCTTCTTTGTCTTCAGGTATTTGGGAGATCATGGCCGGTATTCCAATTACCTGGTTGGTAAGTGCTTTTATAATATTATCGCCTTCCACAAGCTTAATGTAATGGTCATAATAAGGTGGATGTTCAGATGATGTCGGACGTCTTTTCATAAATTAATTGTTTCGGGTTTAAATTTTTTTCAATTCATTTTTTACAAATGTGGCAAGTTCATTTACATAGGCCTGAGAAAAATTAAATTCAATACCAGCAGTTTTATAAATTTCAGGAATTGATTTTGTATAACCTAAGCGTAAGGCTGCTTCATAGGCATCCAGTGCTGTTTCCCGATCGCGTTTATAATTTCGCCATACGGCAATAGCGCCTAATTGAGCCATGCCATATTCAATATAATAAAACGGCACTTCAAAAATATGCAATTGTCCCTGCCAGCCATTCGCTTTCAGATCTTCCATGCCCGACCAATCAACTTCTTTGCTGCTAAACTGGTCAATGGTTTCTTTCCAGGTTTTCATTCGTTCTGCTGCTGAATGTTTAGGATTTTCATAGATCCAATGCTGGAATTTATCTACTGCCGCGATCCACAATAATGTCTTCAGCGATTTTTCAAGTTGTTCTTTTTTAGCACGTTTCAAGTCATCAGGATCATTGAAAAAAACATCCCAATGTTCCATTGAAATTAATTCCATTGACATGGAAGCTAATTCTGCGACTTCAGAAGGCGTACTTTTAAAATCAGTGATCTCCATGTCGCGAGTAACAAATGAGTGGATAGCATGCCCGCCTTCATGCACAATGGTTACCATATCACGATGTGTTCCAACAGAATTCATAAAAATGAATGGAACTCCTGTTTCAAATAAAGGGTAATTATAACCTCCCGGAGCTTTGCCAATGCGGGATTCAAGATCCAGGTGTCCCATTGATTTCATTTTTTCCAGGTATTCGCCATAGGCGTAACGTACTTTATAAAAGCATTCAATGGATTTATCAATAAGTTCAGCTCCGCTTTCAAATGGTCTTAAAGCAGGTTTCCCTTCGGGATCCACATCCATATCCCAAGGCTTTAATGGCTTAAGCTTCAGCGTTTGTTTGCGTTTTAGATCTGTATCTTCTACCAAAGGAAGGATCTCTTTTGCAATAGAGGTATGAAAATTATAACAATCTTTTACTGTATAGTCAAATCGTCCTAATTCCGCGAACATATAATCCCGGTAATTTGAGAAGCCTGCATTTAGGGCCACTTGGTGACGTAATTGTATCAATTCCGTAAATAGATCATTCAAAGTATCTTTATCTGCTATGCGCCTTTTCTGAATTTTATGGAATATTTCCTTACGTACTGTGCGGTCCGGATCTTTCATTAAGCTGGCAGCTTTTTGTAAAGTAATTTCTTTGCCTTTCCATTCAATGGTCATGGCTCCGGAAATAGCTCCATATTTCTGTGAATCGGTTGATATTTTTGTAAGCAGCGGAATATTTTCATCACGATAAATTTCCAGTGCTTTTTTTACATCCCGCAGATATATTTTGTATTTATCCTGATCGAGATCTTTTAAATAAACAGAATTGATCAGTTTAATATTTAATGCATTATGATAAGGCGCAATATGTGGTTCGATCTCTGAAACAAAAAAATTGAATGAATCTGTTAATTTTTGATCTGCGGTATCACAGGTCATTTTAATATACCGCCATGCCATGTCCTCACTCACAATAGCTTCTAACTCACTTTTATCCAGCAGCCATTTTTTAAGCTCTTTTACGGAAGAGATGGTACGTTCTTTTAGATCTTTGTAAAAGGGTTCAATTGCATTCCAGGAATCAATGGATAATCGTTGGGGTAAGAAGGTGCGTTTTTGTGTAAGGAAAGGGGCAGACTGTTTTGCGGTATCTTTCATCATATAAAATAATATAAATACATGTTCTAAACCGCGCAAAGTAAAGAACAATTTCAACCATTTACAACTTCACCTCCATTTGGATGTAATACTTGTCCGGTTATAAAGGAAGATTCTTCGCTTGCCAGAAACAAATAGCAGGGTGCAATTTCAACCGGTTGTCCTGCACGCCCCATAGGGGAATCACTTCCAAATGTTGCAATTTTATCAGGTTTCATACTTGAAACAATGAGCGGTGTCCAAACCGGACCGGGTGCAACTGCATTTACTCTTATTTTTTTATCTTTTAACGCTGCTGCAAGTGATCGTGTAAACGAAATAATTGCCCCTTTGGTTGCAGAATAATCCAATAAATTTGCACTGCCTCTGTAAGCCGTTACACTGCTGGTATTTATGATGCAGCTGCCTTCTTTCAAATGTTTCATAGCAGCTTTCACCAGGTAAAATAAAGAGAATACATTTATACTGAATGTTTTTATGAGCTGTTCGCTGCTGATCTTTTCTATTTTTTCCTGGGGGTAATGAATAGCGGCATTATTGATTAAAATATCGAGCTGTTTGAAACGTTGAATTACCTTTTTTATAACTGTTTCGCAATGTTGTTCATTGGCAATGTTCCCCGGCAGCAATAAACATTCAGCCCCATAAGATTCTACATATTGTTTTGTCAGTGCTGCATCTTTTTGCTCTTCCTTCAAAAAACAAATGACAATATCAGCGCCGTGTTTGGCGAAAGTAACAGCAATGGCGCGTCCGATGCCACTATCGCCACCGGTTATCAATGCCACTTTATTTGTTAATTTTTTTCCCGGGTCGGTTATCTCCGAATCAAACTTAGGAGCTTGGGTCATTTTATGCTCAAATCCTGGTTTTTTTTGTTTTTCTGCCGGATGGATCTTTCTTTTAGGGCTGCCTTTTTGCATGGGATCATATTATCCGCAGGAGATTTAATTTTTGTTTTTCGGGAAATTAAGATTGCGGGTATTGTAAGTACGTTTCAGCATCTTGTGAAGATTGGGCGTCTTACAAAAGTTCGACCCCGAAGGGGTCGCATATTTATAGAAAAAATTTTGCTACAAACATACGACCCCTGCGGGGTCGAACTAAATAAAAGATGATGGATTTAATTACTACGCATCAATATTGGCATATTTGGAATTTTTCTCAATGAATTCCCTGCGTGGGGGAACTTCATCGCCCATCAGCATGGAGAATATTCTGTCAGCTTCCGCGGCGCTGTCAATGGTTACCTGACGCAACGTGCGGAAATCCGGGTTCATGGTTGTTTGCCATAATTGTTCCGCATTCATCTCACCTAAACCTTTGTATCGTTGAACGCCTACTGTGCCTTCTTTTCCTTCACCACCGGCTAATTCTTTGATAGCAGCAATACGTTCTTCATCATTCCAACAATATTTTTGTTCTTTTCCTTTTTTTACTAAATAAAGTGGAGGAGTTGCAATATAAATGTATCCGTTCTCGATCAGCTCTTTCATGTGGCGGAAAAAGAATGTTAAGATCAACGTTGTGATATGGCTACCGTCCACATCGGCATCACACATGATCACTACTTTATGGTAACGCAGTTTTGCGATGTTCAATGCACGCTCATCTTCAACAGTGCCACGGTAAACACCTAAAGCAGTAAATATATTTTTGATCTCTTCATTGTCATAAATCTTGTATTCCATTGCTTTTTCTACATTCAGGATCTTACCTCTTAAAGGGAGAATTGCCTGAAATGCACGATTACGCCCTTGTTTAGCTGTCCCGCCCGCAGAATCACCCTCAACCAGATAAATTTCACACATAGATGGGTCGGATTCCGAACAATCGGAAAGTTTTCCGGGTAAACCGGTACCTGTAAGCACACTCTTACGTTGCACCATTTCACGTGCTTTGCGTGCAGCATGGCGTGCGGTGGCTGCTAAAATTACTTTGTCAACAATTACACGGGCTTGCTTCGGATGTTCTTCCAGATAATTGCTGAGCATTTCACTTACTGCAGTATCAACAGCTCCCATTACTTCATTGTTACCCAGTTTGGTTTTAGTCTGGCCCTCAAACTGAGGCTCTTGTACTTTTACTGAGATAACGGCAGTTAATCCTTCGCGGAAGTCATCACCATTGATCTCGATCTTTACTTTTTGCAATAAACCTGATTTTTCAGCGTAACTTTTTAATGTACGTGTCAAACCTCTGCGGAAGCCGGCAAGGTGGGTTCCGCCTTCATGTGTATTGATATTGTTTACATAAGTGTGTAAATTCTCAGAATAAGATGTATTGTACATCATAGCTACTTCAACGGGAATACCATTCTTTTCACCTTCCATATAGATCACATCTTCGATCAAACGTTCACGGGTGGCATCCAGGTAAGAAACAAATTCCCTTAATCCGCCTTCAGAATAAAAATCTTCTTTGGGAAAGTTCCCTTCCGCATCTTTCTCGCGATGATCAGCAAGTGAAATATGTATTCCTTTATTCAAATAAGCCAGCTCGCGCAAACGGGCCGAAATAATATCATAATGGTAAACAGAATGAGTAAAAATAGAGGTGTCAGGTAAAAATGTTACGATAGTTCCCCTGTAATCGGTTGCCCCGACTTCCTTTACAGGATATAATGGTTTCCCGATATTATATTCCTGGATATATTCCTTTCCGTTACGGTGAACATTAACAGTTAGATGGGTAGAGAGTGCATTCACACAACTAACACCCACCCCATGCAAACCACCGGAAACTTTATAGGAATCTTTGTCGAATTTACCTCCGGCATGCAATACGGTCATTACTACCTCTAAAGCTGATTTTTTCTCTTTCGGGTGCATATCGGTAGGGATACCGCGGCCATCATCCTTTACGGTGATGGAATTGTTTTCATTGATGGTAACGAATATGTTTTTACAATGTCCTGCAAGCGCTTCATCAATGGAGTTATCCACCACTTCATATACCAAATGGTGAAGCCCTTTAAGGCCTATATCGCCAATGTACATGGCCGGACGTTTACGTACCGCTTCTAATCCTTCTAATACCTGGATACTGTCTGCTGAGTATTGGGTAGATTGTAAGTTCTTTTCGTTGATTGTTTCTTCCATAATTTTATGTATAATTTCCTGCTTTTTTTAAGCCTAACAAATATAGCTTATTACCCCGAAAATAGTGAAGAAATAGGCTAAAAATAAGGCCTCATTTATCAACATTTAGTTAACAAAAAAAGACCTTAAAATTTGGATAATTGGAGTATGGTTTATTGAGAAAATCAGGTATTAAAACGAGTACGATAATCCGGCCATTAACCAAAATCTCTGAGTAGGATAATTGCTGTAACGATAGTAACGGAAATTAGCGATATTGTGCAAGTTTAAAAAGAATCCCAGTTTTTTGGTATAACGATATTCCGCTCCGAGATTGGCATCAAATACCCCTTTTAGCTCTTTTGCCACCACTTTTTGGCCCGTTGCTGAACTTGCATCAGGCTCAAATGTTTTCGCGTATTGATCATCAATATAAAACAGGTCAGCTTTTATTACAATTTTATCTTTCAGGTTATAATTTGCCGAAAATGTAAATTCCATCTGCGGTTTATACCATGCCCTGATCTCTGTTTTCATTTTATAGTTAAAATATTCACCACGTAAATTTATACGCAACTTTTCGCGCATTTGATAGGACACTTCTCCACCAACATTCAACACGCTGGCATCGTCATAAATTACATCAAATTTATTTTTTAACAGTTCCTTGGTATCATTCACATACATAGGCATATTATCAATGCTTGAGTAAGATGCTTTGGCATTATATGCGATATGGGATGATAACGTCCCTTTTAAACCACCAAACAATTCATATTTGCGATTGGAATTAACCATATTTAATTCCGATAGCACAAAAGGATTATTATCTGTAAGTGTTTTAAAACTATTCTTTTGTAATCCTCCGGAAGCCCCAACATAAGGAATGATAATATCATCAAATACATTATAGCTCAACTCGATGTTCGGATAAAAATAAAATTTGGATTTTACAAAAATGTCCATTACGGCAGAAACACCAATGCTTGCACGGTATTTATCACCGGTCGCAATAAAATTCGGATTTAAAGTAATGATGGTGTTATTGGTGGTATCTGTTCCTGTTTTGTAATTATAAAAATCAACAGCGCCATTTATTTTAAATAACTCTTTATAAAGAGTTGTCTGAACATAGCCGTTTACTTTTATATTATTTTCAGATGATTTGTAAAGATCCGACAGATTATAATAGTTCAATTTTATATCATGATTAAAACGTTGTGGACGGGTATAATGACTCATCAGTTCAGCATTTGCATTAAAATAATTAAAACGCTGCATGGTGGCGTCCTTACTCAATGAATTTTTCTTTGTATCATAACCATAGAAATGTACAACCTCCCGGTCATAATCAAAATTGCCGATCAGTGAATGCTCTTTTAAGAATTTTTTTCCATACAGACTGATCTCATTATCACTGAAACCTGAATAACCATAATCCTTCAGTGTTGAGGAAGATGATAAATGTTTATACCTCAATCCGTAGTTTACCTCTTTTGAGCGCAGACTATTATACCATAGTTCACCATAAGGAGTAGTATAAGTACCCATACCGATCTTCACCAAAGCATTGTATAATTTGGTCAATGGCTCCCCTTCCATTTTTGCCGGATTCAATAACTCCGCATCAAAACCGGTGTCTATTTTTTTGGAACTAATGCTATAAGCTTTCACAGGAATTTTTTTAGTTGAATCATTGATCACCGGATTTTCATTGATCTTATTCGCATCAATAACAGTTGGCCTGTACTCGCCTGTACTGATAATGATCATGGAATCCAATGTGCTTTGTGCAAATGATAAGTTTGTATAAAGCGTGAAAAAACACAACAGCCATAAACTATATTTTAAATGAAGTTTATTCATGTTTTTGTTCTCCTTCCGGAGCCGGAATTAAAGGCTCATTAAATAATTTTTTCTGTTCAGTACTATCTCCTTCGAATTGAATTTTTGCAGGTTCAAGCAATACCTTTGGTTGTTTGGCTGCTTCTTCCGCTGCAATTATCTTATCCAATTTTTCTTGCGCTGATTTTATCAGTTCAGGAATATCTGATTCAGTGATTATCGATTTTAATGTTGTTTTAGCCTGGAAATAATCATTCAGGGCAACATAATTATCAGCAAGCAATATCAAAGCCTTAGTAGTCCAGTAAGGATAATCACCTTCACCATTGATCAGGTCGAAAATTGATTTTTGTGATTGTTTATAATTCGTTTTTATATAATGAATGTTGGCAATGTTGTATTGTGCTTCAGCTGCCATTTCATTTTTAGCGGTATTTGCTGCTGCCTGGAACTCAGCCATCGCATCTTCGTATTTCTGCGCTGCCAGGTATGCCTGTGCAGTTGTATAATGCGCTTCACTGATCAACTCGTTGCTTATTTTTTCCAAAGTCAATACTTTACTGGAATAATCGATCGCATCAGTAAAGTTCTTCAATTGATAATTGCAGCGCATCAGGCCAATTCTGGCTGTGGCATTGTTTTTAGGGTTTTCTGCCTGCTGTTCCAACTGTTTATAAAGATTCAGCGCCTGGGCACAGTTTTGTTTTTTATATAAAATATCAGAAGCACGATAAAGCGATTGTTCGGTAAATTCACTTTTATCTTTATTGATAACGGATAAATAGCTTGTTAGAGCGGCTTCTGTATTACCAAGTTTATAATCGCATTCCGCTTTATAAAAATTGGCTTCCAGGATAAAAATGCCATCAGGAAATTTTTGAATGTATTTGTCAAAATCACTCACTACATTTTTACAATCCTGTTCCATGTAATGATTTTTGCCAATACCATAAGCAATGGAATCAAGTGCACCTTGCGGAATTGCGGCTCCAACAGAAGCCAGATAATCTTGCATGATCTGAATATTTCCTTTTGCCGTATAAATTGCTTTTACAACATTTATTGCCTCATTTGCCTCCGGAGATTTACGGTCGCGCTTAATTAATTTATCAAAGTAATACAAAGCATTATCATCTTCTTTTTTATTGTAATAGATCAGGCCTATTTTACTTAAAGAAGTGTTTACATAAATACTGTTGGGATATTCGTCAATGAATTTTTTAAAGCTTTCCAAAGCCGGATTGTTTTGATTGTCGGCCAGGTAGGTCATGGCCAGCTCATATTTGGCGCGTTGAACATACGTAGATGAGCTTGTAGAATATATATTGATAAATAATTTCAGATCCGTGATCTTGTCCGCATATTTTTTCAAAACACCCTTAGCCAAGGCTTTTTGAAACAAGGCATAATCCGCATTGACCAATTTCATTTTATAGGATTGATCATAATAATCTGCTGCAGCAGCAAAATCGCGTGTCATAAAATAACCGTCACCGATGCGGTTATAAGCGTCATTTATTTTTTTAGCATCCGCTTTTGGAATAAAGGTTACAAATTTGCGGAACCATAAAATACTATTGGTATAATCACTTAATTTATAATAGGCATAGCCCACATTATAGGTAGCTTCGCTTATCTCGGATTTACCGATAGCTCCGGGTTCAAAAATATAATCCTGGTAATTGTCTATGGCTTTTTCATATTGTTTGGTACGATAATATGATTCTGCTTTCCAATACAATGCATAGGCATGAATGTTTTTATCAAATACCGAGGTCATTGATTTATCAAATAGCTTGATGGCTTCCTCATATTCCATGTTGTTGAAGAGCTCGATACCACGATAATATGCTACTTTTTGATGTGTTTGTTTTAATTCAGGAGTAAGTACTTTTATTTGTTCCAGGGACTCCAAGGCACCTTTGTAATTTTTGGTAGTAATAAAAACATTTACCAGGTAAGCCTGTGCTTCATCCACACGGGTAGAGTTGGGGTAATTTTTAATGTATTGCTGAAATGCTTTGATCGCTTCGTTATAAGGATTGTATGCCAGCTCATAACATAATTTGGCAAAATTAAATAAAGCATCTTCCTGAATTACTTTATCGGATGCAAGTTTAGATGCAGCACCAAATGCATTCCTTGCAAACTGTTTGTTATCCATTTTTAAATAACAATCCCCCAAATGATAATATGCATTTTGCATCAAGGAGTCATTATCAATATTGCCTACTCTTATAAAATAATCGATCGCATCATCATATTCATTTGTTTTATAATAGGCATATCCCATCTGGTAGTTATCCTTGCGGGAGAGTGAGATCACGGCCTTCTCATACCTTTTTAAATAAGGAATTGATTCTTTGTATTTTGCAGTACGGTAATAGGATTCTCCTAAAATACGTGCCAACTGAGGTGCCAGCTTAGAGTCTGCGGAATCTAATATTGGAGGCGCATATATTATTACAGTTTCATATCGTCCTTGTAAATAATAGATTTGTGCAATATAAAAAGGAACGATCTCTCCAAAAGTGCTGTTGCTTTGGAGGTTTGTAAAATCAAGCAAAGCTGTTTCGTAATTTTTTTCGGTGTAGGCAATATGCGCATAATAATATTTTGCCGAAGCAGCATATTTATTGTCTACATCTTTGATTTCATAAAAATCCTTTTTTGCTTCCGGATATTTATTTCCTTCAAAATAACAGTACCCGCGTTTAAAGTAGAATTCAGATAATTCTTCGGTTGTGAGATCATAAATATCCACCTTATCAAACCAGTCCAGCGCTTCCCTGAACTTTTTTTTGCGGTAATTGTATTTTCCTAAGTGGAAGTAAGCAGTTTTTACTTTTGGGCTTTCAGGATGTTCTTTAATGAATTGTTTTAAATAGATCTCTCCGTCTTTATTAAATAATTCAATGGCACAAACGGCTTTATAGTATTCGGCATCAATTCGTATAAGGGATTCACGGTTGGGGTGGGATTCAATTACTTTTACAAAACTTTTTTGCGCAGCGCTGTATTTTTCTTTTTGGAAAAGTTCAATGCCGGTTTTAAATTCGGCATCCTCATCTGTATGAATGATCGATTTTTGCGCAAAAACAGATGCGGCAAAAAAGACCCCCGTTAAAAATGCAAATACCTTTACCTTGTTCATTGAATGAATTATAATGTAAAACTAGTAAGGATAGCAGCATGAATTTTTTTGGTATTTGGAAGTTATTAACGCAGAGGTGTTGAAAGTATTGTATTTGTATTGGAATTGTTTTTAGAATATATGTAATTTTACTTGTCACACTTCTTCGCTTTTGGCGGATCAGAGTGATTAAATAGTATACACTAATGGCACTGGATACCATCATCAATTTAGAAAAAGTTTCTATTTTTCAAAAGCATAACCTGGTGCTTACCAATGTTTCACTGAATATTGATAAAGGGGAATTTGTGTATTTACTCGGAAAAACCGGGAGCGGAAAAAGCAGTTTGCTAAAAACACTTTATGCCGATCTTTCTTTGCAGCAAGGAAGGGCAACTGTTGCCGGGTATGATTTAGGAACTATTAAAAGAAAAGAAATTCCATACTTACGTAGAAAATTAGGGATCGTTTTCCAGGATTTTCAATTGCTCACTGACAGAACTATTAATGATAACTTATTATTTGTTTTGAAAGCTACAGGCTGGAAAGACAAGGATGCCATGCAGAAACGCATGCAGGAAGTATTGGAAAAAGTACATCTTTCCACGAAAGGATTTAAAATGCCGCATGAACTTTCGGGTGGCGAACAGCAGCGTGTATCCATTGCGCGCGCCTTGTTGAATGATCCTGAACTGATCCTGGCTGATGAGCCTACAGGAAACCTCGATCCGGAAACATCAGAAGGAATTATGAATTTACTACTGGAAATAAGCAAAAGCGGAAGAGCGGTACTGATCGCTACACATGATATTATGATGTTTGATAAATTCCCTTCCCGCACCATTAAATGTGAAAGTGGTAATGTGATTGATTCTGCAGTAAAATAAATAAGTATAGCTATTATTTAACTACCACTAAGGTTTTTCCTTGGCTATTGGATTTGTTTGTTTGTAAATTGTAATAATAAGTTCCCGGTGCTAAATCAATAGCAGAAATATGCAATTGATTAAACATTCGATCAACTTCAAAACGTTTTATTTCATTGCCGAGTAAATCAAAAAAAACAATTTGACCTGTATTTTCCCCTTCTGCTAAATTGTATGGTATAGTAGTGGTATTATAAGTAGGATTTGGATAAGGATTTGAAAGATTATTCATATTATTATCACCACTAGTAGGAACTATGCCCGAAATCACTCCATTTGCACATTCATTGCAAGCTAAAATTCCAGGCAGGCTATAAACGTATGCTTTTTTTTCTTGAGCGTTTGCGCGACTTAGCAGCATCTTTATTCCTGTAGTCGTATACACAATCGGGTTGCTTTCATTTCCATTAAACCCTCCGGGTTGTACACTATCTTGTGAAAAAAGAATAGTACCGAATTCATCATACACATAAACATTATTAACATAGTTGGCCTTATATATTCGAATCATATATTCTACATCGGCTGAATTTGTGTTAAATAATTCTTCACTTATGTTATAAATAATATTTCCGTTATAGTTAGCATAAGGTCCAGTATATGGAATATTAATCGTTTTCCAAATACTATGATTTAAATTATAAATTTTAATTGCTGTTGTATCATAGGTTACATATTTGTATCCTGATGTTGTCAGTTTAATTATTTGCAATCGGTCAGCAAAATTTGAGCCTGTAGGATAAATTTTTTCTAATAAAATTTGTGCTTCGATGCTCAAACCAAATAAGGTGAGCATTGTTGTCAAAAGAAGTTTTCTTTTCATTTTTTTGGTTTGTATAGCAAATGTATATAATTACTTATGATTTTAATAATTTAATTAATTTCACCATTATGAAACTCCACCGTACTCTTGTACAAGCTATTATTACCACTTTACAACAAATTTTTGTTGAAGGTAGGTATGCCGATAAAGCAGTGGAACATGTGTTAAAGCAAAATTCCAAATGGGGGTCACGCGACAGACATTTTATTGCTGAAACGATCTATGGAATGGTTCGTTGGTGGAGATTATTGGAAATAACTGCAGAAATTGAGAACCCGAAAACAGAAAAGGAGTATTGGAAATTATTTGCAGCCTGGTGCGTAATAAATGAAATTGGATTACCTGATTGGAAAGATTTTTTTGAAATTGATAAAAGCAAGCTCATTGAAAATTATAGCCGGACAAAATCGGTGCGTAAATACCGTGAATCGATCCCCGATTGGCTGGATGAACTCGGCAGTAAAGAATTAGGAGAGAAAGTTTGGGAAAAAGAATTAGCGGAATTAAACAAGAAAGCCAAAGTTGTACTCAGGGTAAATACTCTTAAAACAACTTTAGAAGAACTTCAAAAGAAACTTAGTGAACAAAATGTTGAAGTGGAAATGATATGTAACGCCTCTCCCCTTTGGGGAGAGATAAAGAGAGGGGCATTGGTTTTAAAAAAACGCCAGCAGCTAAATCAATTAAATGAATACAAACAAGGACTATTTGAAATACAAGATGCTTCTTCACAATTGATAGCGGGTTTTTTACAGGTTCAACCGGGAATGACCGTGATCGATGCTTGTGCAGGAGCTGGTGGAAAATCATTGCATATAGCAGCCATGATGAAAAATGCAGGGAAGATCATTTCTATGGATGTGGAAGAACGAAAACTAGTTGAATTGAAAAAACGTGCGGATAGGGCCGGAGCAAGCATTATTAAAACACAGCTGATCAATCCAAATACGATTCATCAATTAAAAAATTCTGCCGACCGTTTATTATTGGATGTCCCCTGTTCGGGTTTAGGAGTTTTGCGCAGAACGCCGGATGCAAAATGGAAATTAAATCCGGATTTTATAGATCAGGTAAAAAGAACTCAGCAGGAGATCATTGGTAATTATTCCCAAATGTTAAAATCGGGAGGAATTATGGTATACGCTACCTGTAGTATTCTGCCAAGTGAGAACCAGGATCAAATGGAAAAGTTTTTAAAATCGAATCCTCATAAATTCGAATTGTTAAGTGATAGAAAAGTATTGCCATCAGAGGGCTTTGATGGTTTTTATATGTGTGCGTTAAGAAAATGTAATGAGTAATTTTGATTTGTTAATTTTCTTTCTTTAACAATTTGCCCTGTTAAATAGCATAAAAAAGTGATTTTAAGTCAAAAATTAACAGAATTTTATTTGTGATTTTTTTTTTGTTTTAAAATATTTTTTTTAGAGATTTGTATATAGCTACATAATACTAACCAAAAAACTAAATTAATTATTTTGTAAAACACGTTTGATTTACAATGAAAAAGCCAAACAATTCAAAAAAGAATCCTCTAAAGAAGTCTGACAAGGCAAAGGATTCTGGAGAGTTAAGAAAGCCAACAAAGCTTAAACCTCTAAAAGAAAAAGAAAAAAAGAGCTGGAAAAATAATTTGGATGATGATGATGATGATTTTGATGTTGATGATGATGTGAAGTTTGATGAAGATTTTTCGGAAGGAGATGAGGATGAGGAATTTTTTGACGACGACCGTTTTTAAGTAACCATTTATAAAGACAAGCCCCTGCATACTGTAGGGGCTTTTTTATGATTTAAATATTGAGTGCCGTGTCATATTAAGCGACCAAATAAACTACCCCCCCGCAGTTATCTTTGCTTGCACCTGTTACACTTTTTAAACAATTAATTTCATTACGCATACGTAGTACCCCTAAAAAAGCGAATATTAGTGCTTCTTTAAATTCAATGGTGTTTTTATCAGGAATAACGATCTCATGAACCGTATGTTTTTTTATACGATCTATTAAAAATGTATTATAAGCGCCTCCTCCCGTAATTAATAATTTTCCTTTTGGTTTACCTTTCAGCGCTTTTGCAATTTGTATGGCAATGTGTTCACAAAAAGTACGAAGTGTATCTTTTTCAGATAATTGTTTTTCTTGCAGTAAGGGATGAATATTTTTTATCACCCATTCTTTTCCTAATGATTTTGGGTTATCGGGAGGTAAATTGTAAAATTCGAGTTGATTCAATTCATTCAGCAAGCCGGTATCCACATTTCCACTTTCTGCGATCGCTCCTTTATCATCATAATCTTTTCCCAGTCTCTCACAAATAGAATTCATTATAATGTTAACCGGACATATATCATAAGCTATTCGTTGCCCGGTATGCTCATAAGACACATTGGCAAAACCTCCTAAATTCAGGCAAAAATCAAAATCCGAAAATAATAATTTGTCACCAATAGGTACTAAAGGAGCACCTTGTCCCCCCAAGGCTACGTCCAACGAACGAAAATCACATACAACCGGCAATTTACAGGCAGCAGCAATGGCACTACCCGAACCAATCTGAACAGTTAGCTTTTTTTCAGGCTGATGAAAAATGGTATGTCCATGTGATGAAACGAATTCCAACTTTAGCGCATTTTTTTTAATAAAATCAGTTGCTAATTGTCCCAGGTAAACTCCATAATCAACATGAGTTTGTTGAAACACAATACTGGTAGTCGTTTCCAAGCTCAGGAGCTGTTTTTTCCAGGCTTCAGAGTAAGGGATTGTTTCAGCATTGATGACTTCACCTTTCCACTTATTATTATTAAGATCAAACCTGCAATAAGCAATATCCAAGCCGTCAAGCGAGGTGCCCGACATTAAACCAATTATATGATAGGGTGGAGTGCTATTCAGCATAAACAATTAGTAAAATTTAAATATTAAATTTACATTTGCGATCAGGCCAAAATAAACAGTTCTTGTTCTGGCCAAATCAAAAATAAAGCAATTTTCAACATAAAAATTTATACGCATGTTATTTAATCTGACAGAAGAGCATTTGATGATCCAAAAAGCAGCTCGTGATTTTGCAAATGATGTATTAAAACCGGGAGTGATCGAACGTGATGAATTGCAGAAATTTCCAACGGCTGAAATAAAGCAAATGGGCGAACTTGGTTTTTTAGGAATGATGGTTGACCCAAAATATGGTGGAGGAGGAATGGATGCTGTATCATA
>JBQTHQ010000075.1:0-26387 GCA_052389695.1 Bacteroidota bacterium
TGCTTGGTTACAAAACTACAGAAAGTGTGTTACACGTTATGAGTATCATGCTGCCAATTTCTTAGGATTTATAAAGCTTGCATGTATAAGTATTTTGTTTAAACATTTTTGAGATGAGTTCTAGTATTTGTTTGCAAATATATTTTAAATATTGAGATAAACAATTTATCGTTTGTCAAAAAACACAACAGGTTTTCTGCTTAATTCAGGGAACTGCAATTTGTTGATAGTATCCACCTCTTCAAATTTCACCTGTGGCGCTACACGCAGTTTTGCACGGAAGTGATCTTTTATATCCTTTTCAAAATTCTCAGGAATTGATTCGCATCCAACACGTATCAATATTTCATCCGTGCCAATTTCATTGGTAAATACTTCCACCACATAATTTTTTACTCCCTCAATGTTATTCAGAATATCATATAATGCAGGGGGGTAAAGAGTTGTGCCTTTGTATTTGATCATTTGTTTTTTGCGTCCAACAATAGGACCCAAGCGGATTGTTTTTCTTCCGCAGGAACACTCTTCCGTATAATGGTGGCAAAGATCTCCGGTTTTAAAACGTAACAGTGGCATCCCTTCTACTCCTAAAGTAGTAATTGTTACTTCCCCTGCCTCCCCTTCTTTAGCAGGATGATTGTTCTCATCTAAAAATTCAACAATTACCAACTCGGGATGGTGATGCCCTCCTTTACCTGCAGCACACTCTGTAAATGCAGCACTCATTTCTGTAGATGCATAGGTGGAATACAGTTTTATGTTCCATTTATCCTGAATTTTTTGTCCGAGTGTGGTAAAGCTAAAATCCTGGTTACGCAATGCTTCTCCAATACAAACAGCTTTGGTAATGCTTGTATTTTTATAATCAATGCCATTTGCTTCGGCATATTCAATAAGTTTTAATAAAAAAGACGGAACTGTTACAAATGCCGTAGGATTAATACGTTTAATGGTATCCCATTGTAATTCAGGTATCCCTGCTCCTACTCTTACTACGCCCGCGCCTAATTTCCTGATCCCAAGAAAATAAGCCAGGCCTGCCATGAACCTGCGATCCAATGTAGTCATTAATTGATAGATATCATCCAAAGTTCCATTCGCGCAAACAAAAGAAATGTACTCGTTATAAGCCAATCGGTCCAGGTCTTTATCTGTTAAAGGAAAAGTAACCGGATCGCCTAAGGTACCGGATGTAGTTATGTAATCAATAATTTTATTTTGAGGGACGCAAATAAAATCATCATTGCGATATTGGATATCATCTTTTGTAGTTACAGGAATTTGCTGAAGATCTTCTAAGGTTTTTATTTTAGAGATGTCGATCTTTTGTTTTTGAAATAATTCAGAATAAAATTTAGAGTGTTGGCTCACATAGCTCAACAACTGTGGTAATTGCGACTCCTGGTACTTCTTTTGTTCCGGTAGTGATTTAGTTTCAATTTCAGGTAGCATATACTACGAATTACGAATCTATACAAATTTACTAACCCTTTCAATGTCATTCCGAATTCCCGCTATATGCGGGATGAGGAATCTTGCTTTTAACAAGTAAGATTTCTCCCTGCGGTCTAAATGACAGCCTGTAAAATACAACTATCCTTCCAACACAATCATCGCAACCGCCATCTCCTTAGTATGTGAAAGTGAAACATGAATGATTTTTATTTTTTTCTCCCTGATGATTTCAGAAGTCTTCCCTAATACCTGTAGTATTGGCCTTCCCAGCTCATCATTTATCACCTCTACCTCATTAAATGCCATGCCTCCTCGCCATCCGCTCCCTAACGCTTTAAAAAAGGCTTCTTTAGCAGCAAATCGTGCGGCAAAGCTTTCCGCTCTATTAGCTTTTGCTTCGCAGTATTTAATTTCCATTTTTGAAAATACTTTCTCCTTAAAGCTATTATTTTCAATACTTTTTGCGATGCGTGCCACTTCAGCTATGTCGGTTCCTATACCTAGTATCATTACGTTTTAATTTATGCATCAAACATCCCCCAACAACACACAATCCTCGCTTCCCCCTTCGCTTCCACACTTGCAATCACACAAGGGGGACTTTTACTTTATTTTTTTACTTCCGAAATAGAACTTTCGACTTCCGAAATATTTTTTTCAATTGCTTCCCTGTCCTGCACCGTTGTAATTTCTTTTGTAAGGGCTAAATTATAATATTTCATTGCTTCCTGCAGTTTGCCTTCATCTTTACAATAATTACCTAAAATAAAGTAGGTCTCAAAATATTCAGGATTACAATTTATGAAAGTAGTAATTGTTTTTTCATCTAAATTATACTGCAGATTATTTTTATGTGAATACTTAAATGCCTCACGAAATTTTTTGTATGCAATGAATTTTTTATAATCAAGAGAATACAAAAAGCTATCGACAGGGATATTCAATTGTTCTTCATATAATTCCTTTTTCTCTTTTAAGCCCGGCGCTTGTGCAAACACTTTATTTAAATCATAACAAATATATGATCCTAATTGAAATGGATTGGTAGAAATCCACACCTGCAGCCTGGCGGGTTTAAATATTACAGAGTGATGTGCAATTAATTGGTTCAATGCTTTTTCATTACCCATTCCTATACCCTTCCCATCTATTCCTTTTTGGTTACGAAGGATAGCGGCTGCATCAGTAACAGCAATTTTAGGAATCTGGTCAATTAATTGCTTTAAATGTTTAAGTCGATAGGCAGAGGAACTTTTTTTAATATTGTTCAAATTCACCTCATCGTTCTGGAATGCTTTTCCCTGGTAATGATTAGAGCAAATAATGTGATCTGGTTCAGAAGAATTAAATAATTCTGTTTGGGATGGGGTTTTTTCGATTATTGCAGTACGATTATCTTCCAATGAACCTATTAAAATGGATTCGGAAACGAATGTTTTACGTTTTTGAGCAATGGCATAAGCTTCGTCAATGTTTTTAGCATATTGGAGTATTTCGCGTGCTAATATTGAAATAGGTGTAGCAGCTGAAACAGGGATCTCTGATTTTGAAGCATTGATGGTTACGGTCAATCCTCTCTCATTCATCCCGGAAACGGTCCCTATCATTCCTGCCCATGAAACCATCATCAATTTATAACCGGTTGTTGGTTTTACAAAATTGATCAATTTATCTTCCGCAAATTCATCTCCGACATAAAAATCAAAGTTACGGCCTATCAGCAAAGTGTTGTCATCCGTTTTATCGGCCCAGGCTCCAAAAGAGGTGCAGCCTACTATCATGTTTTTATCCTGTAAAGCATGGCCAATATCATGTGCTGCATGATAATTAAGCATCCGGTGGTATTTGGGAGCTATAAAATCAAACTTATCGGATGCGAAAAGAGACTCTCCGTATATTTCCTCTTTATATTCCTCTGTTATATGCTGATCAAGGTTTCGGTTAAAAAAAGCAATGAAAAATTTAAGATAATTCAGCATCCCTTCTGAAGGGATCATCTTTTTTATCTGATTTACAAAAGCTATTTCCTGTTTTTCGGCAAGTTCCTTGTTTAACTTGCCTTCAATAACACCACGTTCAAAACCGTTGCCTTCCATATAAATCTCCCACAGGCCGCTGTCACTTTTTTTAAGCCAGTTATTATTGATCGTATAAAAATCAGCGGCCAGCTTTGTTCTTTCCAGCTTTAAAACCGATTTGTCAATTGGTTCAGGAGTTTTAATAGTAATAGTAATGATGAACCATACCATTAAAAGAAACAGCACATCAATTACTACAAAAAGGGAGTAAAATAACCAGCGGAAAAAATTTGAGATAATTGTCATTAAATTATAACAAAGATAAGAATTTTAGAAAGAAAATAAGTGTTATAAAAACAAAACTCCCTTCCGCAGGATGCGAAAGGGAGTTTTGTATTTTATACTTTATTATTCCTTAGAAATGGAAAGTTACTCTTAATGAAGCTGAACCTTGTGGTATACTAGAATTACCAGTATTAGAACCTTTGAATCCAAAGATTGTAGATTGGTTAATA
This sequence comes from Bacteroidota bacterium, assembly GCA_052389695.1. Classification (GTDB taxonomy): domain Bacteria; phylum Bacteroidota; class Bacteroidia; order 2-12-FULL-35-15; family 2-12-FULL-35-15; genus 2-12-FULL-35-15. Next base: position 3,989 of record JBQTHQ010000075.1, read on the forward strand.
TCTGTATCTGCACCTAATTTAGAGCTTCCAGATGTTTCAATTTCTTCGTCTCCAAGAGCAATACCATTATTTTTTTCGTTAGATGTTTTACCTTTACCGCTAGTTTGGAAACCTATGCCCCAACCATATTCAGCACCGATAGCAATTTTCGGGAAAATAAAATATTCAACACCGATAAATCCACGGATACCAACCCCAAAAGTCATACCTGACTTTGACTCTGTTGTACGGTTATTAGGATTAATAGTAGGAGTACCTGTATTAACTGTTCCATCAGCATTCCAATTAGTAGTAGTTGGATTTGTAGATGAACCGGCAGCAGCTGGAACTGTTACAGCCATTGCGTTACCATACTCATACTTTTGTTTGTTGCTTGATAGCCAAATCATTACATCAGCACCATAAAAACCTTGTAAACGGGTTTTACCTCTTCTCATTTCTTTACCAGCACCAATCGCAATAGTAGTATTGCTGTTTTTGTATTTGTCTTCTACCATAGGAGCATTTGCAGGGAAAACAACCACTGCAGGATTATCCTGGTCTACCATATTTTTGTAAGTTTCAGAAGTCAAACCGATGCGTACTAACACTCTGTAAGCATTTTTCTCATCGATAAATTTTTTACCGATAATGGTATTGTTACTGTTTAAGAAACCTGCTGTAGGAGCAGTGTTTTTAGTTGTACTGCCACTGAATGCGTTACCTACATATTCAAAAATAGGGTCTACATTCATGCTGATAGCCCAATCTTCTGCTTCCGGAAGAATCGGCTCACCTTTTTTAGAGGTTAAATCTTGCGCAAAAGCACCTGATACACCAAATGCTAAAGCAATTACTAATACTGTTTTTTTCATAGTTTTTGTTGTTTAGTTTAACTGATTTTTGTTTAGTTTAAATAAATTTCAGTATGGCAAAAGTACAATTAATTTTAACCCGAAAAGGTTATGAACATTTACATTCTTATTAACATGCATTTGTTAATAAGGTCAACTGCCCCACTCCTTATGCTCCAGCAGCGGGACAAACCTGAATTCTCCATACTCTATTTTTTCGAACTTTTTGTCAGCAATTTTCTTAATTAAGGTCATTATCTGCACAGTTTCACCTAAGGGAATTACCATGGCCCCTCCTATCTTTAACTGTTCTAAAAGCGCATCCGGTATAACAGGGGCACCGGCTGTTATGATTATTTTATCAAATGGGGCAAACGCAGGTAAACCTTTATACCCATCACCATAAAAAAATTTAGGATTATAACCCACCGTTGGTAAAAACGTTTTAGTTTTTTCAAAAAGGGCTTTTTGGCGTTCAATTGAGAACACTTTTACACCCATTTCCAACAAAACACTAGTTTGATAACCCGAACCTGTTCCTATTTCCAACACTTTTTCACCCTTTTTAAGATCCAATAATTCTGTTTGAAATGCCACTGTGTATGGCTGCGAAATTGTTTGTCCGGCACCTATAGGAAAAGCTTTATCCTGATAGGCGAATTCCAAAAAAGCATTGTCTAAAAATAAATGACGCGGAACATTTTCTATCGCTTTTAACACTTCTGCACTCAGTATTCCCCTTTCTTTTAAAAGCGCTACCAACTGTTTTCGTAAGCCTTTATGCTTATATGTATCTTTTTCTTTCATCACCAGCACAAAATTAATACATCTATATGGAATAAATTAAAGTATTTTTCAAAAATGGATTGTGGAAAAAAGTACTTTTGTCCAAAATCAAGGCATTATATGATAAAAATAGGAGTACTCGGAGCCGGACATCTCGGTAAAATACATATCCGTTTATTAAAGGAAATTGAAAAATACCAGGTTATTGGATTTCATGATGCTAACCCTGTAGCTGCCGAACAGGTAGAAAAGGAATTTGGAATAAAACAATTTGATTCCATTGATGCGCTTTTGGATGAAGTGGATGCAGTTGATATTGTAACGCCTACTGTTACACATTATGATTGCGCTTCTAAAGCAATAAAAAGATCAAAACATATTTTCATAGAAAAGCCGGTTACAAGTACCATTGAAGAAGCAAAAAGCCTGATAGGCCTTACAAAAGAAGCCAATGTAAAAGTACAGGTGGGGCATGTGGAGCGTTTTAACCCCGCTTTTATTGCTGCGAAAGATTATTGTTCCAATCCCATGTTTATTGAAACACACAGGCTCGCACAGTTTAATCCGCGTGGCACTGATGTTTCGGTGGTATTGGACCTGATGATACACGACATTGATATAATTCTAAGCTTAGTACATTCAAATATCAAACGTATAAATGCAAGTGGTGTAGCGGTGGTGAGCGAAAGCCCCGATATCGCCAATGCCCGTATTGAGTTTGATAATGGTTGTGTTGCCAATTTAACCGCCAGCCGTATCTCCATGAAAAACATGCGAAAATCCCGCTTCTTTCAAAAAGATACGTATATTTCGGTTGATTTCCTTGATAAAAAAGTAGATGTGATACGGTTGAAAAATGTGGAAGGGGAAGTTGATCCACTGGCGGTAACTATTGATCTTGGAAACAATAAAGGCTCTAAACAAATTTATTTTGAAAACCCCGGCATTTTGCCCACCAACGCAATAAAAATGGAACTTGAAACGTTTGCTGATTCTATAATCAGCAATTCCACCCCTTTAGTAAGCATGGATGATGGTTACAAGGCATTGGATGTAGCTTATAAAATTATTGAGAAGATGAAACACGCTTAAGGCTGTTTCTATATTATCTGATGAAACACACCTACACATTTTTTATTCTTTTAGTACTGTTCGCCAGCATTATTTTGAGTTCCTGCGAAATTTATAACCCCTCGGAACCCATTCCTGCATATATCCATATTGATAAAATAGACCTGGCTACTTCTTCGGATGGCTCACAAGGAACTAACTCCCATAAGATAACAGATGCATGGGTTTACATTGACGAAAAACTGGTAGGTTGTTTTGAATTGCCCGTTACCTTTCCGCTTCTATATGAAGGGACTCATCTTTTGATGATAAAAGCAGGAATAAAAGTAAACGGAATTGCTGCCACAAGATCACCTTACCCATTTTACGATTCATACACACAACCTATTGATTTACAAAAAGGTGCAACAATCAATTTAACTCCTACTGTAAAATATGTAAATACTATGAATTTCGCGTTTATGGAAAATTTTGAGAATGTAGGAATGACCATTGATACTACCCCTAATTCACTTGCTACTTTTCAAAAAATAACATCCCCTCCGGAATATGTGTTTGAAGGATCTAATTCTTCAATTAGTTACCTGGATGCTACCCGCAACTTTTTTGAATGTGCAACGATAAATAAATATATTTTACCCAAAGGCGGCAGCGATGTGTTTTTAGAATTCAATTACAAATGCGATTACCATTTTACTGTGAGTGTGATCGCTTTCGGGACTGCCGGTAGCGCGCAGCTTGCCGCACTAAGTTTTAACCCCAGCGCCGATTGGAATAAAGCTTATGTATATCTCACCCCTACTGTTAGCGGCGTATATACTGCTATAGATTATAAAATTGTGTGGGGCACAATATATAATGGAACTGATAGTGTTAAGGTCCTGCTTGATAACATAAAGCTTTTACACTTTTAAGGATAAAGTTCTATGAATAAAAGGCTGCAAACTTTCAAATATCTTTTCGCTGATATTACGGCTGCAACAGTTGCATGGACCCTTTTTTATACGTTTCGAAAACTATATATTGAAACTGAAAAGTTTGGTACTCCTATACCTTTGGTGTTTGATGCCCAGTTCCTTTGGGGGCTGGTATTCATTCCTTTTTTTTGGTTGCTGATCTATTATCTTACAGGAACTTATAAGGATGTATATCGCAAATCACGCTTAAAAGAGATTGGCCAAACCCTGCTGATATCTATCATCGGAGTATTGATCATATTTTTTGCCCTGCTGCTGGATGATGAGATCGGCTCTTATAAGAGCTATTACCAAAGTATCTTAACCCTCTTCATATTACATTTTGGCCTTACTTCCACCTTTCGCTTTATTTTATCAAGCATTACCAATTACCGGATACATAACCGGATCATGGGTTTTAATACTTTACTGGTAGGAAGTAATGCAAACGCATTAAGACTTTATACCGAAACTGAAAACCAACGGAAATCATCCGGTAATATATTTATGGGTTTTGTGCATATTGATAACAAAAATGGCTATTCCCAAGAGTTAAACAAAAATATACCTCACTTAGGTGAACTATCTGATTTAAAATATCTTATAAAAAAATATTCCATTGAAGAAGTGATTATTGCCATTGAATCATCCGAACACGAAAATATTGGCAAAATTGTAAACGAACTGGATTATCAGGGAATTATTATAAAAGTGATCCCTGATATGTATGATATTCTTTCAGGCTCGGTAAAAATGACTTCCATTTTTGGGGCGCCACTGATTGAAATATCGCGTGAGATAATGCCCGCTTGGGAACAATCCGTAAAACGGATCTTTGATATAATTATATCACTTTTTGTGCTTACTGTTTTTAGCTGGGTTTATATTATTGTTGCAATAGCTGTAAAGATCAGTTCAAAAGGACCTGTATTTTATAGCCATGAGCGTATCGGTTGGCATGGCAAACCTTTCTTTATTCATAAATTCAGATCAATGAGAGTGGATGCTGAGCAGAATGGCCCGGCATTATCAAGTAAAGAAGATCCGCGAATAACCCCTTTAGGGAAATTTCTTCGCAAAGTCCGTTTAGATGAAATTCCCCAGTTCTACAATGTGTTGATCGGTGAAATGTCCATTGTTGGTCCACGACCTGAGCGTCAGTTCTTTATTGAACAGATCACAAAAATAGCTCCTCATTACAAACACCTTCACAAAGTCCGTCCGGGTATTACTTCCTGGGGACAGGTAAAATATGGTTATGCTGAAAACGTGGACCAAATGGTGGAACGTTTAAAATATGATATCATTTACATTGAAAATATGTCGCTGAGTGTAGATATTAAAATATTGATCTATACGGCTTTGATTGTGATACAAGGGCGGGGTAAGTAAAATCGAATTTCGGAAGTTTGATTTCGGAAGTTTTTCGTATAGATTTGTACCGACTTTTTACCTATACAGATTGGTAATTCGTTAAAATTCGTAATTCGTAGATATGAAGAATATAGCAGTAATAGGTTCAGGAACAATGGGCAATGGCATCGCTCATACATTTGCTCAATTTGGCTACCAGGTAGCATTAATTGATATTTCACAACCGGCTTTGGAGAAAGCACTGGCCACCATTTCTAAAAATTTGGATCGGATCGTTGCTAAAGAAACAATCACCGAAGCTGATAAAGCAGCAACTCTTAAAAACATTACTACTTATACGGTTATGGCTGATGGCGTAAAAAACGCAGATCTTGTTGTAGAAGCTGCCACTGAAAACATAGAGATCAAATTAAATATCTTCCGTGAACTTGATAAGGTTTGTCCGGCAAATACCATTTTAGCCAGCAACACCTCCTCTATTTCCATCACTAAAATAGGAGCAGTTACCAAACGTGCTGATAAAGTAATTGGCATGCACTTTATGAATCCTGTTCCAGTAATGAAACTGGTTGAGGTGATCCGAGGTTATTCTACTTCTGATGCAGTGACCAACCTGGTAATGGAAACATCTAAGAAATTAAATAAAATACCTGTTGAAGTAAATGATTATCCGGGATTTGTTGCCAATAAAATTTTAATGCCCATGATCAACGAAGCCATCATTACGCTTCACGAAGGAACTGCGGGTGTTGAAGAAATTGATACCGTTATGAAATTGGGGATGGCACACCCCATGGGGCCATTGCAATTAGCTGATTTTATTGGTTTGGACGTATGTTTATCTATTTTGAAAGTTTTACAGGATGGTTATGGCAATCCTAAATATGCTCCCTGCCCTTTATTAATGAATATGGTAACAGCCGGACACTTAGGTGCTAAATCAGGAGAAGGATTTTATAAATATACTGCGGGGTCAAAAGATCTGGTAGTGGCCAACCAGTTTAAGAAGAAGGAGTTGGTATAGTATTTAAGACCTTCAAGGTTTCCAAAACCTTGAAGGTCTTTCACTAAAACTACCCTCCCGCCTTCTTCGCTTTATAATTAGCATCCGTAAGTAACTTCAGCACTTTATCTCGATGATCGCCTTGTAAAAGGATCTCGAAATTTTTTACGCTTCCCCCTACTCCGCATTTTTGTTTTAGCATTTTCCCTAAGGCTTCTCTGTCGGCTGTATTGCCTACAAAATCTGTGATTCGGGTCACCAGTTTTCCACCGCCCAAACGGTCGAGGAAGATTCTTAAATTTTGTTGATGTGGTGGCAACGATTGCATCGGTTCTTCTTCTTTATTGTTATCGAGGTTAAAATCTTTGTTGGTGGAGTATACAAAACCGCCTTTGTTGTTCTTGCTGCTCATAAAATTGTATTATTTAGCGTACCTGGTTTTTATTTCACCCCTTCGGGGTTTACAAACTACACATTTCTAATTACTACAAATATTTCATGCCTTCGGCATTTATTGAGTCAAGCCCGAAGGGCTGAAATGTTTATAGTAAAAGTGAAATCAAAAAAACAAAACCCCGAAGGGGTGAAATAATAAAACACGATAATATAGCAAACTACGGTATTATCACTTTCAAAGATAAAGGATTTACTTTTATTGAAATGATATTACCTGCCTCAAGCGGTTCACCATCAATATGGGCAATAATATCTTTTTGTTTTACCATCACCTCTTTTGCTCTTATCGTTTCCAGATAAGGTGACAAATGCAATGTTTTACTAAATAACTTATATGCAATTTGTGCTCCACTCAGAAAAGAAACATTTTTTAAAATAGCAATATCCATTACACCATCGGCAATATCAGCCAAAGGAGCAATGTGTGCATTATTACCCCATTGGGAACCATTCGCAAAACTTATCAGGAAAGCTTTTTGATGTATGGATTTTCCGTCAATGATCAATTCAAAATCCTGTGCTTTGTATTTAGGTAATTCGCGCAGGATCACTTTTACATACGATGAAAGCCCGCGTTTTCCAAACTTTGCAAATTCCCAGCCAATGTGCGCATCAAAACCAATCCCTGCAACATTTACAAATGTTTCTTCATTCAATTGCATAGTATCAATTTTGGTTTCTTTAGACCGGTTGATCACCTCCATTGCTTTCTTAAGGTCCAATGGGATTTGTAAATGTCTTGCCAGGCCATTTCCTGAACCTGTAGGAATAATTGCCATTGCAGTGGTTGAGCCAACTAATCCCTTTGCAATTTCATTAACCGAACCATCACCTCCTACTGCAACTACAATATGACAATTATTTATGACGGCTTGCTTTGCCAGTTCTATGGCATGTTTAGAAGCTTTGGTATACGCTATTTCATAATCGAATAGTGCACGATCCAACTGTGTATCAATAAGCTTTTCAATTATTTTTTGTCTTCCAACCCCAGAGATGGGATTAACAATGAAGCAGATCTTTTTTTTCAATGGATTATTATTAGTTGTCATGCTGAACGGAGTGAAGCATCTCCGAAAGAAGCAAGATTCTTCGTTTCACTCTGAATGACAAAAGAAAAACATGCCTACTCTCCATAAATTTTATCCACCAACGCTTTGTTAGCCGCCAGGATCACTTTACGTTTAAGGGAAAGCTTAGGGGTCATTTCTCCTTTATCAATAGACCATTCGCGAGCTAATAACTCAGGACGTTTGATGGTTTCATATTGTGCCAATTGTTTATTGATATTCTCCACCTCATCATGAATCAGTTTTTTCACCTTTTCATTTTTGATCATATCTTCATTGGTTGTGTAGGTAATTCCATTTTTAGCAGACCAATCTTTTAAAGCCGCGAAGGCAGGAACGATCAATGCAGAAGCGTATTTCTGGTTTTCACCGATCACCATGGCCTGTTCAACAAATGGGGACTCTTTTAATTTATTTTCAATGATCATTGGAGCAATGTATTTACCTCCTGATGTTTTGAAGATTTCTTTTTTGCGATCCGTGATCTTTAAAAAACGGTTCTCCTCAAATATTCCGATATCGCCTGTATGGAACCATCCTTCACTATCAATCACTTCGGTAGTAGCATCCGGTCGGTTGTAATAACCTAACATAACGTTGGGCCCTTTTACCAGGATCTCTCCATCTTCAGCAATTTTAACCGTTACCTTTTCGATCACCGGCCCCACAGTACCAAATTTCATACTATTTGGCTGAAAGTTATTTACAGCAACAACAGGTGATGTTTCTGTTAATCCGTAACCTTCTAATACGGTAATTTTTGAGGCATTGAACACCCTTGCTAAACGCGGTTGCAGGGCTGCACCCCCGGATACAACTGCAACAATATTTCCTCCTAAAGCCTCACGCCATTTTGAAAAAATTAATTTGTTAGCAATTTTCAATTGAAATTCATACCACCAGCCATTGGCTCCATTCAGTTCATAACGCAAGCCCAGGTCCAGTGCCCAGAAAAACAATTTCTTTTTGATCCCGGTCAGATCGGCTCCCTTTGCAACGATCTTATCATATACTTTTTCCAGTAAGCGCGGTACTGTTGAAAATATCTCAGGTTTCACCTCTTTTAAATTATCCGCTATGGTTTCCAGGCTCTCTGCATAATAAATGGAAACACCTAAATACATATATAATGTGGTAAGCATACGTTCATACACGTGGTTCAAAGGCAAAAAACTCAACGCTTTCCAGTTACTATGAAAAGGAGCAAGACTTTGTGATGCAAAAGAATTACTTAGCAGATTATCATGCGACAACATTACTCCTTTAGGATTGCCTGTTGTACCGGAAGTATATAAAATCGTTAACAGATCAGTTGGTTTGATCGTTCTTTTTATCGCTTCGATCTCTGCTGCTTTGGGATCTTTTTTACCGGCTTCTACTAATTCTGTCCAGTGTTTTGCACCATCGATCTTATTAAATGTGTAGATCTCTTTTACTGATGGAGTATTGGATAATACGGTTTTTACTTTAGCATACAGATCAGCGCTGGATACAAAAATATATTTCACTTTGGCATCATTCAGGATGAAATTCAGATCATTTTCACTGATGGTTGGATAGATCGGCACACTTACAGCCCCTGATTGTTGAATTGCCATATCAGCAAAATTCCACTCAGGGCGGTTATTGGCAATAATGGCGATCTTCTCTTCACGCTCAATACCCAGATTATAAATACCATAACTCAAATGGTTCACATGATCGGCAAATTGTTTTGTTGAATACGTTATCCATTTACCATTTTCTTTTGCCGCCAATGCATTGGGTTTATTATATTTCTCAAGCAATTGAGGGACGAGGTCAAATACACGTGTTACTGCCATAAGTCAAAAGTTATAAGTTAAAAGTTATAAGTTTATAGGTTTTCGTACTTTCGTTCTATCAAAAATAATTTTTTTTACTGATTTACCTATTATATTTTCGGGGAAATGCAAACAAAACTCACACAGCTCTTAAACATTGATTTTCCATTGATCATGGCACCTATGTTTTTGGTGAGTAATGAAGCAATGTTAAAAGCAGGCATCAACAATGGTGTGGCGGCTGCTTTCCCAAGTTTAAATTATCGCAACAACGGTGAACTGGAACAGATACTTGATAAATTAAATATTGAAAAAACGCAAGCTGCGAGAGGTACCTATGGTATTAATCTGATCGTACAAAAAACAAATCCACTTTATGAAAAGCATTTAAAGATTTGTGTGGAGAAAAAAGTGCCTTTTTATATTACCTCATTGGGCAGTCCGAAACAAGTGATCGAACAGGCACATGCCTATGGTGCAAAAGTATTTTGTGATGTTACCAATATTGAACATGCTCAAAAATGTTTTGACCTGGGTTGTGATGGTTTTATTGCTGTAGGCCAAGGTGCAGGCGGACATGCGGGGCCAAATCCATTACAAATCTTAATTCCTGCTTTGCAGGATAAATTTCCTGATACCGCAATAATTGCTGCAGGAGGAATTGCAAATGGTGCAGGAATCCTATCCATGTTAGCCTTAGGTGCCGCAGGCGTTTCCGTTGGTACACGTTTTATCGCAAGTACCGAAGCAAGTGTGAGCCAGGATTACAAAAACGCAGTTGTTAGTTCAAAGATGACTGATATTGTGCTCACTGAAAAAATATCGGGTACACCTTGTACCATTATTAATACCCCTTTCGCTAAAAAGATCGGCTATAAGCAAAATTGGTTAGAGCGTGCATTATCCAACAATCCGAGAACAAAAAAATACTTTAAAATGTGGGTGCAATTAAGCGGAATGAAAAAGCTGGAGCAATCCGTAAAACCAGGAAACTATAATACATTGTGGTGTGCGGGACAAAGCGTAGAGCTTATACATGATATCGTTTCATGTAAAGAAATCATGGATCGTTTGAAGAAAGAAACGCAGGATGCTATCACTGATTTAAAGAAGCTTTATTAACATCCCACCGACAGTTAAACAATTCCTACCCCTTAATTACCTGTTTTTACCGATTAATTTTGCTTTGCATTAAAATAAGTGTACTTTTGCAGCAGATTTCGTTAAAAGATTAATAATTAGATTTAAGTTTAGAGATTTATCTAATTAAAAAACTCCGGTACTTAATTGTATTGGAGTTTTTATTTTTTAAAACCTTATACCTACTGCGAAAGTAAGGTGCGCATCTTTAATGTATAACTGATTGGAATTCTGATAACCAGTGTAGTGCAATCTTGAAACACCATACTTATAAGTAATTTCAAAAAAGGCTGCACCGCCCGATTTTCTAAAATTTGTTTGAAGGCCCAATCCTCCCTGAAAAAAAGTATTTAATTTTTTTGTAATGAACTGATATTGAAAATCTACATCCGCTTTGCTGTCGAATACGGCATTACCAGTTGAGTCATTAGTAATTACCGCGTATGAACTAATGATATAACGAGCGCCAACACCTAAGAAAAAATACGGTGAGTATAATTTATCTTTTTCGGAGTTGAATGCGATCTTTAATGCGATCGGAAGATGAACTTCCTGGATCCTTAACTCATGCAAATAGGTAAATGTTTCATCAAATAGATAAGTATTTCCCGGAGCTGAATAGTACCCTTTAAATGACAAGCCCTGATTAAAATATTCCAATCCACCCAGGAGATTGGATTTTTTGCCTAATAATATTTCACTTTTGTAACTGATGCAAAAACCGGGTTTGGATTTTGTCTCGACAGTATGTAAAGGATGATTTTTATAGGAAGAAACAACTGCTCCTACACTGATGCGATGCATTAATCTTCCTTTACGATAAGGACTTTTAGTTTGAGCCTGACCTACCAGAAAGAAAAAGAAAAGAAAAGAAAAAACTGATATTTTTTTTAGGTGCAGCAATTTTTTATTGATAAACACATTGACCGCTTACAAAGGTACGAATCACTTTTGTGGTGGGTACTTTATTAATATCTATTTTCATAATATCGTTATCGATAATAATAAAATCCGCGAATTTTCCAGGTTCAATACTGCCTTTTTCCTTTTCTTCAAAGTTGGCATAAGCGCCCCAAATGGTCATGCCTCGCAATGTATTTTCTCTTGATAATGCATTCTCCATTTGGAAACCTCCTTCGGGAAAACCTTTCAGATCCTTGCGTGCAACGGCAGCATAAAACGTATAAAACGGACTAATATTTTCAACAGGAAAATCGGTTCCCAATGCGATCATTCCTGCTGCTTTCAAAAGATCATTAAATGCATAAGCATATTTTACACGTTCAGGCCCTAACCTGTCTTTTGCCCAATACATATCGGATGTAGCGTGGGTGGGTTGAACGGAAGGTATTGCATTTCCTTTCGGAAACTGTGCGAGGGTATTTAAATCCTGCTGAGTTGTCACCTGAAAATGTTCTATTCTCCAACGAATATCTCCAGGAGAAGTATTATTAAAAATATTTAGGATCAATCGTACTGCCGAATCACCAATACAATGAGTATTCATTTGAAATTGCTTATCAGCTACCATTTTAGCCACACTATCAAAATGCTCCGGCTTACTCAACAAAAAGCCTTGTTGTTCAGGTTTATCAGAATATGGTTGTAATAAACATGCGCCTCTGGACCCAAGAGCCCCATCCGCATAAAATTTAAAAGAACGGACATTTAAACGATCGGTTTTGTGGGTACCATTCTTAAGATAGAAATCCAAGTTTTCCTTATTATCGCTAAGCATGGCATAAATACGCATTTTCAACTCGCCTGATTTTTGCAACTCATCAATCACATCTACAATCTTTTTTTCCAAACCAGCATCATCAACAGTTGTAAGTCCAACAGCAAAACAATTTTTTTGAGCGGCAAGCAGGGCTGCTTTTATTTCTTCTTTGGATGATTTAGGTATTGCATTAGATACAAGATCAACAGCATTATCAACCAGTATTCCAGTAAGCTGGCCATCCTTCACCTCAACGATCCCTCCTGATATTTTTGTGTCAACAGATACTTTTGCTCTTTTCAGTGCTTGAGCATTGGCAAGAGCTCCGTGCCCGTCAACTCTTGCAAGTAAGATGGGAGTGTTTGGAAAAAGCGAATCCAGTTTACTTTTGTTTGGATATTCTTTTACTTCCCAATCGTTTTGATCCCAACCACGACCAATAATCCAATTTAAATTAGCCTCCTCATCCACACAAGATGGTCGCTTTTTACAATACGCTACTACCCTTTGTATTACTTCATCAAACGATTTTGTTCCAACCAGGTCAACTTCCTGCAACCCTTTTCCATAACCATAAAAATGACAATGTGAATCAATAAATCCCGGATATACTGCTTTGCCTTCTGCATTAATTGTTTCTTTGGACCCATATTTATTTAATATCTCATCATTACTTCCTATGGCAATAAATTTTCCATCTTTTACAGCAAAACTTTGTGCATTACTAAAAACGGAATCAACAGTATACACCATAGCATTGTGTACTATAAGATCGGCTTGTTGCTTATTAGAGCAGGAAGAAAAAATAATGATACCTAAAAAGAAAACTATTTTTCTCATGGGAATATGGATTTTTATTTTCGAATCACATTTGTAGCAGTGGCCTGTGCAGTGGGCATAATAATAATATCATTGATATTTACATGCGCCGGGCGCGATGCCGTCCAATAGATCGTTTCAGCAATATCTTCCGCAGTTAAAGGCTGCATTCCTTTGTATGCATTTTTTGCACGTTCTTCGTCGCCTTTAAAACGCACAATAGAGAATTCTGTTTCCACCATTCCCGGATGAATACCTGTTACTTTAATATTATGAGGAAGCATATCAATACGCATTGCTTTGTTCAACGCGTCCACCGCATGCTTAGTGGCACAATAAACATTTCCGTTAGCATACACTTCTTTTCCTGCAACCGAGCCAAGGTTAATGATATGTCCATATCCATTTTTTATCAGAATGGGCGCAAGTATACGAGTGATATACAACAATCCTTTAATATTAGTGTCGATCATGCGTTCCCAGTCATCGATCACACCTTCCTGAATAGTATTTAATCCCACGGCAAGCCCTGCGTTATTAAGCAATACATCTATTTTTGTCCAGTCCACAGGAATTGAGGCCACTGCACTTTCCACTTCTTTTAAATTTCGAACATCAAAATTAAGTGCAAGCACATCTATTTTGTATGTTGATTTTAAATGTTTAAAAAATTCTTCCAAACGGTCCTTTCTCCTGCCTGTAATAATAAGATTATATCCGTTTTTTGCAAACAATTCTGCGGTTGCCTGCCCTATACCTGCTGTTGCTCCTGTAATTAATGCGATCATTTATTAAGCTCTTTAATATTATTTATTCATAAATTCACAGATCAGCCTGTGAAAATGATGTGTTCCTGTTTCTCTTTGAGGTGAATAGCGGCCACTGTCATAAAATCTCGAACGGATCCCCTTTTGCACATTTTCAACTATTGCTTCATCTTCACGTTCTACTTTATCCAGCATTGCCCCTGCCCCACGATCGAGTTTACTTTCATCGTAAATATAGGTAATAAAGGATACTTTAGTAAGCTCTGTTCCCATTGGCCGGATAACATTTACAGACAACCCCCATGGATAAAAATTGAACATTAAATTAGGAAATACCCAATAATAATACGCAGAAACTTTTTTTCCATGATCGGGAGAATCTTTCGGAAGATCGAATACATCTTCTCCCCCTTTTGAAAGCGCAAGCTGCAAACTTGAATACTTGTAAAGCTCGGTGGTATAAGTGCCATAATCAATTGCACTATTCAAGGAATTATGTATGAAGGGAATATGAAAGCCTTCCAGATAATTTTCGCAATACAATGCCCAGTGTGCTTTTACAAGATAATCGCGTGAACGGGCAGGTTCTAGCTTGTATTGATTCAACGGTAAAAAGAATAAACGTTTTTTCATTTCACCAATTGCTTCTTCCAATTGTATTTGTGGCTTAACTGAGGTGAACATTAATTTTTCCCATACTCCGAAAGGAACTTTCTGAAGGTCATCTTTTTCTGTAGGAAAACGTTCTACCTCTTCAAACTCGGGCATTTGTTTGAACTTACCGCTTAATTCAAATCTGCGGCCATGATAACGGCAGCGGATATGATTTTCTGTACATGTATTTTCAATTAAAATATTCCCTCTGTGTGTGCATACATTAGACATGCAATGCAATTGATCATCCTTATCTCTTACCAATAAAACCGGTTCATCCATAAAGCCGGGCAATACAGTTTTAGGCACCAGCTGCCCTCCAAGTCTTATTTCATCTGTATCACCAACAAATTGCCATGTACGTGAAAAAATATTCTCTTTTGATACATTATAGCATTCTTCTGAAGTATAAAACTCCGAACTTAAAGTAGATGCTTTGCGGATATCCTTATCAACAAAAAAATTTTGCATAATTCAATAATTTAAAAAAAATTAGACTAAAATTAATCAGAATTTACTTCTGTATTGCCAATTTACTGTTCCTGTATCCAAATAAAAAATAAATTGCCAGTCCAATGATCAGCCATATTAAAAAGCCCAACCAGCTGGAAAGTTGAATTTGTGCCATCATATAAAAACAAAATATTAGACCCAGTACAGGAATAAGAGAAAGATTTTTTATGAAAGACAAAACCGACATAATTAAACACAGGATCAAAAATAACCACATGGGAATTTTATCTTTAAATGAACTCCAGCTTCCATAAGTAAAAAAATCCCTAAGCCAGTCTTGTCCATATACATATAGCAATAAAACAGAAACACCTGATAGTGCAGGCATAATGAATTTGGCATTTAAATAGGGTGTCCTGAACTTCCCATGTATCGCATCGGGATCATTTTGAAGCTTAAGCACTCCGGCGCAAACAACCACAAATGCGAACAAAGTTCCCATAGAACAAAGGTCAAGAATAATATCGCTGGGTATAAAAAGTGTTGGAATAGCTACAAAAAAACCGGTGGTGATGGTGGAGAAAGAAGGTGTTTTATATTTCTTACTGATCGTTGAGAATTTTTTTGGCAGCAACCCATCACGGCTCATGCTCATCCAGATGCGGGGCTGGCCCATTTGAAAAACAAGCAATACGCCTGATATAGCAACAACTGCGCTAACAGCAATGATTCCCGATATCCATTTTAAACCTATTTTCCCAAATACAAATGCAAGCGGATCACCTACACCAAGAAGATCGTATTTAACCATTCCCGTAAGCGTTAACGCGACAAAAATATATAAAACAGTACAAATTAAAATAGCGTTCATGATCGCTTTGGGAAGATCGCGGCTTGGATTTCTACACTCTTCTGCAGTTGTGGAGATCGCATCAAAACCTATGTACGCAAAAAATACTGCGGATACGCCTTTTAAAACACCACCTACACCATTTGGCATAAAGGGGCTCCAATTGGAAAAATCTACATAAAAAGCTCCAATAGCGATCACTAGAAAAACCACGGAGAGCTTTATTATTACCATTATATTGCTTGCATTCCTTGTTTCTTTTATGCCTATATACACCAGTCTTGTGATCAAAATCACGATCAGAATTGCCGGAATATCAATGATCATATGAAAACCTAAAAAAGTCGGGGCATTCACCCATGCTAAATAACCTGTTTGAACAGCAGGAGGCAGATCCGCTATAACAGATCCGCTTGCAAGAGCTTCTGTGGCAGTTGCAAAATATTTGGAGGCCGAAACATAATCAATGCTTGCCCATTCTGCTACATGAATGCCTTTGAAAGAACCAATATGAATGGAATCCAGCAATCCTGTTACATAATCCGACCAGGAAACAGCAACCGTTACATTTCCCACAGCGTATTCCATGATCAATGCCCAACCGATTATCCAGGCTATTAACTCACCAAAAGCCACATAAGAATAGGTGTAGGCGCTTCCTGAAACCGGCACCATTGAAGCGAACTCGGCATAAGCAAAAGCACTGAAACCACAAGCCAATGCAGTAAAAAGAAACAGAAAGATAACACCGGGGCCCCCATCCGCACTTGCCTGCCCGATGGTACTAAAAATACCTGCACCAATAATTGCAGCGATACCAAAAGAGGTAAGATCACGCACTCCCAAATGCTTTTGCAAAGAATGATGTTCGGCATCCGTTTCACCGGCTGCTACTTCCTTTAGAATTTTGGAAACTGATTTTTTGCGAAATAACTTATCAAATTGCATGAGATCCCCTTATGTAAGGAAACAAATGTATTTAAAAATCCTTACACTAAAACCCTTTTATATTGTTGAATAATTAGTATTTTTGAAAAGAATGGAAATGAGCTGTATGTCTCTATTTCATGAATTACAAATACAAAAAATCTTATGAGTTCACGAAGTATAAAAAAAGTTGCAGTGCTTGGTTCAGGAGTTATGGGAAGCCGTATTGCCTGCCATTTTGCAAACATCGGTGTGGAAGTTCTTTTATTGGACATTGTTCCGAAAGATGTCCCGCCGGATGGCGGGAATAAAAAATCACGCAATAAAATTGTGGATGATGCTTTGGCATTCGCATTAAAATCAAATCCCTCACCCATTTATCGTAAAGCATTCGCGAAACGAATCAGCACCGGCAACTTTGATGACAATATGAAAGATATTGCCAATTGCGACTGGATCATTGAAGTGGTTGTTGAACGTTTGGATATCAAGAAACAAGTATTTGATAACGTAGAAAAATATCGCAAACCGGGAACATTGATTACATCCAACACTTCCGGTATCCCTATTCATTTGATGAATGATGGACGTAGTGAAGATTTTCAAAAACATTTCTGCGGATCGCATTTTTTTAACCCTCCACGCTATTTACGTTTACTGGAGATTATACCAACACCAAAAACCTCACCTGAAGTAATTGATTTTTTAATGCATTATGGTGAATTGTATTTAGGAAAAACTACCGTACTGTGTAAAGACACCCCGGCCTTTATCGCTAACCGTATTGGTGTATTTGGTATCATGAGTTTATTTCATTCAGTAGAAAAAATGGGACTGACCATTGATGAAGTGGATAAATTAACCGGACCTGTTTTAGGCCGTCCGAAATCCGCAACATTCAGAACTTGTGATGTAGTAGGATTAGATACATTGGTACACGTTGCCAATGGTGTTGCACAAAGCTGTCCGAAAGATGAAGCAATAGAAGTATTTAAAATACCCGGCTATGTTGCAAAAATGGTTGAGAATAAATGGCTGGGAAGTAAAACCGAACAAGGTTTTTTCAAAAAGGTAAAATCTGCAGGCGGTAAAAGTGAAATCCATTCACTTGATCTCAAAACGTTAGAATACAAACCTTCCGTAAAAGCAAAATTCGCTACACTGGAAGCAACAAAATCCATTGATAATTTACGCGATCGCATGAAGGTATTGCTGGCTGGAAAAGATAAGGCGGGGGAATTTTACCGTACTACTTTTTACAGCCTGTTTGCCTATGTAAGCAATCGCATTCCTGAAATTACAGATGAATTGTATAAAATTGATGCGGCAATGAATGCCGGCTTCGCATGGGAACTAGGCCCGTTTGAAGCCTGGGATACATTAGGCGTTGCCGATACCGTTAAAGCAATGGAAGCGACAAACAACAAGCCGGCTCAATGGGTTTACGAAATGCTTGCTTCTGGCAGAAAATCATTTTATGAAATAAAAGACGGAAAAAAGAACTATTATGCTATTCCTTCTCTCTCCCCTTCGGGGAGAGCCGGAGAGGGGCTAACAATTCCGTGAACTGAATCTTTTATTTTATTGGAACACATCCGTGCCAACAAAACTATTTGGAAAAACAGCGGAGCAACTGTTACTGATATTGGTGATGGAATCATCAATTTAGAATGGAACACCAAAATGAATTCCATTGGAGCTGAAGTGATCGAAGGAATTCATAAAGCAATTGATCTGGCCGAAAAAGATTTTAAAGGATTGGTGATCTCCAATGAAGGAGCCAATTTCAGTGCTGGTGCAAATGTGGGAATGATCTTTATGATGGCGGTTGAACAGGAGTATGATGAATTAAATCATGCCATCAAAGTATTCCAGGATACCATGATGCGTGTTCGTTACTCTTCTATTCCGGTAGTTGTTGCTCCCCACAATTTGGCTTTAGGTGGCGCTACTGAAATGAGTTTGCATTCTGATAAAGTGGTTGCACATGCCGAACTATACATGGGACTGGTTGAGTTTGGTGTAGGTTTAATTCCCGGTGGCGGCGGAACAAAAGAGTTTGCTGTTCGTTTATCGGATGAGTTACAGGAAGGTGATGTTGAATTGAATAATTTCCGTGACCGCTTTTTAACGATCGGACAGGCAAAAGTTGCTACATCAGCTCATGAAGCATTTGATTTAGGTTACTTGCGTAAAAACAAAGATATCGTTGTTGTTTCCCGTAACCGGGTATTGACTGAAGCAAAAGCAAATTGTATTGAACTGGCCAATGAAGGTTATACCATGCCAACACATCGTAAGGATATTCGTGTGCTGGGAAAACAAGCGCTGGGCTTAGCCTATCTTGGCGCCAACTCTATGCAGGTAGGAAATTACATCAGTGAACACGATACAAAGATCTCACAAAAATTAGCATGGGTTTTGTGTGGTGGTGATCTGTCACAACCAACATTGGTAAGTGAACAATATTTATTGGATCTGGAACGCGAAGCGTTTTTGAGTTTGTGTGGGGAGAAGAAAACGTTGGAGAGGTTGCAAAGTATTTTAACGGGTGGAAAAATCTTAAGAAATTAGATGTTAGCCATTAGCTATTATAAAATTAAAACTTACAAAAAGATTTGGATCTAACATCCAATATCTAAAATCTAAAAATATGAACGCATATATAGTAGCAGGTTTCCGCAGTGCAGTTGGTAAAGCCAACAGAGGCGGATTTCGTTTTACACGTCCGGATGATCTTGCATCAGATGTTATCAAACATTTAATGGCATCGGTTCCAAATGTGAATCCGGAACAGGTTGATGACCTGATCGTAGGTAACGCTATGCCTGAAGCAGAGCAAGGTTTGAACATGGCCCGTTTAATTTCATTAATGGCATTCAATACCGATAAAGTTCCGGGAGTGACCGTGAATCGGGATTGTGCATCCGGATTAGAAACCATCGCTATCGCCTCCTCAAAAATTCATTCCGGTATGGCCGATTGTATCATTGCTGGTGGCGCTGAAAGTATGAGTTTGATACCAATGGGCGGTTGGAGGATTGTGCCACATGCAGGTATTGCATTGGCACATCCTGATCATTATTGGGGAATGGGTTTAACGGCTGAGGCAGTTGCTAAAGAATATAAAGTAGCTCGTGAAGACCAGGATGCGTTTGCTTTTAATTCACATCAGCGTGCTATCAAAGCAATTAAAGAGGGGCTATTCAAAAATGAAATTGTTCCGGTGAAAGTTATTGAAACTTATTTAGATGAAAATGAAAAAAAGAAAACACGGGATTTTGTTGTCGATACAGATGAAGGCCCGCGTGCAGATACAACTTTGGAAGCATTGGCAAAATTAAAACCGGTATTTGATGCTAAAGGAAGTGTTACTGCCGGCAATTCATCACAAACAAGTGATGGAGCTGCATTTGTAATGGTAGTGAGTGAAAAATTCTTAAAAGAAAATAATCTTAAACCCATTGCTCGTCTTGTAAGTTTTGCAGCAGCGGGTGTACCTCCACGTATTATGGGAATAGGTCCGATAGCAGCTATTCCGAAAGCATTAAAATTGGCGGGATTGAACCAAAATCAAATTGACCTGATTGAATTAAATGAAGCATTTGCATCGCAATCATTAGCAATCGTACGTGAATTAAATTTAAATCCTGAAATTGTAAACGTAAATGGTGGAGCTATTTCACTGGGACATCCATTAGGTTGTTCAGGCGCGAAACTTTCTGTGCAATTATTCAATGAGTTAAAACGCAGAAATAAAAAATACGGAATTGTTAGTATGTGTGTTGGTACAGGACAGGGTGCGGCAGGGGTGTTTGAGATGTTGAATTAGAAATTAGATTGTTAGATGTTGGATATTAGACTTAGAAATCTTATGCATAATTTTAGAGAATTGAAAATTTGGAAGGAAGCGATGGAGATTACAAAGTCAACATATAAATTGACTAAAATATTTCCTTCTTCTGAGCTTTATGGATTAGCTTCACAAATAAACAGATCAGCTGTTTCTATTCCATCTAATATTGCTGAAGGGGCTGGAAGAAATAGCAATAAAGAGTTCACTCAATTTTTAAACATATCAATTGGTTCGTGCTTTGAATTGGAAACCCAAATGATCTTAGCTTTTGAATTCGGTTATATCCAAAAGGACGATTTAGAAATATTTATTCTGAATATACATAAATTAGAAAAAATGATCAATGCATTAATATCAACTTTAAGAAAACAACTAGTCTAAAATCTAATATCTAACGTCCAAAATCTGTATAAATCTATTATCTAAAATCCAACACTACGATATGTCAGCAACCAAAGGAGGGGAATTCCTCATCAAAGAAACAGAAGCAAAAGATGTATTTATTCCTGAACAATGGAATGAAGAACAATTAATGATCGCACAAACTTGCCGCGATTTTTTAGCACAACATGTTTGGCCCAACCTCGATCGCATTGATGCACAAGAGGAAGGCTTAATGGTTGATCTGCTAAATAAAGCCGGCGAGCTTGGTTTATTAGGTATTTCAATTCCTGAAGAATTCGGTGGATTCGGGAAAGACTTTACCACTTCAATGCTTGCAACGGAAATAGTAGGTGGCGGGCACTCTTTTGCAGTAGCTATTTCAGCACATACCGGTATCGGGACATTGCCTATTTTATATTATGGTAATAAAGAACAAAAAGCGAAATACATCCCTAAACTTTCAAGCGGTGAATGGAAAGCCTGCTATTGCTTGACTGAACCTAGTGCTGGTTCTGATGCCAACTCAGGAAAAACAAATGCAAAACTTTCTGCCGATGGCAAACATTATATATTGAACGGACAAAAAATGTGGATTACTAATGGTGGTTTTGCTGATATCTTCACAGTGTTCGCGAAAATTGACAATGACGAAAATCTTTCTGCATTTATTGTGGAGAAAAATTTCGGCGGAATTTCATTGAACCCGGAAGAACATAAAATGGGGATCAAAGGAAGTTCAACACGTCAGGTATTTTTTAATGATTGTAAAGTTCCGGTAGAAAATTTATTATCCGACAGACAAAACGGATTTAAAATAGCGGTTAATATTTTAAACCTGGGCCGAATCAAACTTGCCGGAGCTGCGATTGGCGGAAGTAAAGAAACAAGTACTAAATCCATTCAGTATGCAAATGAGCGTCAGCAGTTTGGGCGCCCTATTGCAAAATATGGCGCCATCCGTTATAAATTAGCTGAACAGGCGATTCGTATCTATGCAGGAGAATCAGCAATTTACCGTGCGAGCCAAAATGTTGAAGACTCCACAAAAGCATTACTTGAGGGAGGGATGGATGAAGCAAAAGCAAAATTAAAAGGTGTAGAACAGTTTGCTGTTGAAGCCGCAATCGTAAAAGTGCATGGTTCGGAAGTATTGGATTATGTTGTAGATGAAGGTGTTCAAATTTATGGCGGTATGGGGTACAGTGCGGAGGCTCCTATGGACAGATCTTACCGCGATGCACGTATCAACCGTATTTTTGAGGGAACAAATGAGATCAATCGTATGCTTACTGTTGATATGATGTTAAAACGTGCTATGAAAGGTGAATTGGACCTAATGGGCCCCGCACAAAAAGTAGCTTCTGAATTAATGAGTATACCTGATATGGGTTCAGGAGAAAGCGGATTATTCACAAATGAAAAGAAATACATTGCAAACTTCAAAAAAGCGATATTAATGGTTGCGGGGTCGGCTGTTC